>DAOTXG010000363.1:0-13891 GCA_034435515.1 Anaerolineales bacterium | reverse complement strand
TCAGGCGGCATGAGCGGCCTGGGCATGGCCGGGCGATGGGCCTCGGCGGCGGCGCACAGGCGCGCGGCGCGCGCGGGGTCGTCCTGGCTCAGGGCTGCCGCCGCCAGGCCGATGAACCCCCCCAGCACGCCGATGTTGTGATGCTCGCCGAGCGCCCGATTAAGTCTCAGGCTCTCGGCAAAGTGCGCGGCGGCGGTTCCGAGTTCGCCCCGGCCCAGCGCCGCGTAGCCCAACAGGCGGATCAAGAAGGGGCGGTAGATGGCGTGGCCCAGGGCCTGGAACCAGTCGAGCGCCTCGTCCGCGAAACGGCGCGCTGGCTCGTGATCGCCGCGCAGGCTGGCCGTCATCGCCAGTTTTTCCAGCACCGCGCCGACGTTCACCCGGTCGTTCATGGCGCGCATCGCCTCCAGGCTCTGCTCGTAGGCCGTCCAGGCGCCGTCGTACTCGCCCTGCGCCAGGCGCATATCGGCGAGCACCCTGAGCGCGAAACCTCTGCCCCACGTGTCGTTCACCTGCGTAGCAATCGCCAGCGCCTCGTCCAATATGGCGCGGGCCGCCGCCCGCTCTTCCTGATCGTGCAAGACGCTGGCCAGGCTGGTGAGGGCGTTGTTCAAATTGGACAGATGATTGATCTCGCGGTTCAACGTCACGCACTCCTCCAGCGCGGCGCGCGCCTCCGCCAGGCCGCCTCCGGTGTGCGCCACCTGCGCCAGGTTATACAGCCCATCGGCCAGGCTCAAGCGATTGCCGGCTTCGCGGCACAGCGCCACGCCCTGCCGGCAGAGTTCGCGCGCCTCTTCCATCCGGCTCAACTCCAGCGCCAACGCCCCGGCGCGGAAGAGCAGTCGGCCCCGCAGGCCAGGGTCGGCCAGGCCGGCGGAGCGCGGCGCGAGCGCCAGCAAGCGTTCCAGCCCTTCGTGCAGGAAACCGGCGGTGAGCCAGAAGAGGCCCGAGGCGGCGGCCAGCCGGAAGCCCGCCTGCGGGTCGGCGGCCCGCTTGCTCATCGCCCAGTCGAGCGCGGCGCGAAGGTTGGGTTGCTCAGCCTCCATGCGCCTGATCCACAGCGTTTGCTCTGGCCCTTGAATCTGGGGCGCGGTCTGCTCCATCCAATCGGCGTAATAAGCCAGGTGCCGGTCCTGCAGTTCCGCCAGTTCACCCGCCTCCGCCAGTTTCTCGCGGGCGTACTCCCAGACGGTTTCGAGCATCTGATAGCGCGCGTCTTCGCCCGGCCGCGTCTCCACTATGACGAGCGACTTGTCCACCAAGCGGGTCAGCACGTCCAGCACGTCTTCAGTGAACAGTGAACTGTGAACAGTGTTCAGTGGCCGCTGTTCACTGTTCACTGCCCTCTGTTCACTGCTCACTGCCCTCTGTTCACTGTTCACTGCCCGCTGTTCACTGCTCACTGCCCGCTGTTCACTGCACACGGCTTCCACCGCTTCCAGCGTGCGGCCGCCCACGAACACGGCCAGCCGCCGAAACAGCGCGCGCTCCGGCTCGGAGAGCAGGTCGTAACTCCAATCCATCAACGCCCGCAGGGTCTGCTGGCGCGGCAGGGCGGTGCGGCTGCCGGTGGTGAGCAGTTTGAAGCGGTCGCGCAGCCGCGCCGCGATTTGTTCGACCGACAAGGCTTTGAGCCGCGCCGCCGCCAGCTCAATCGCCAGCGGGATACCGTCCAATTGGCGGCAGATTTGGAACACGGCCCCGGCGTTGGCCTTCGTCAGCGTGAAGCCGGGCTGGACCGCGCCGGCGCGTTCCACGAACAGCCCGATGCCTTCCCACTTCATCAACTGATCGAACGCTGCGCCGGCGGCGGGCAGGGACAGGGTGGGCACACGCCACACCACCTCGCCCGAGAGGCCCAACGCTTCCCGGCTGGTGGCCAGGAGGTGCAGCTGCGGGCATCGGCTCAACAACCCTTCGGCCAGACTGGCGCAGGCCTCAATCAGATGCTCGCAGTTGTCCAACACCAACAGCGCCTCGCGCGGGCGCAGATAATTGACGAGCGTAGTCGTCAGCGGCTCGACGGCGCTTTCCTGCAGCCCCAGCACCTTGGCCACGGCCTGCGGCAGCAATTCCGCGTAGTCCAGCACGCCCAGCTCGACCCACCACACTCCATCAGGATAGATTTCGACCAGGTCGCCGGCGGCCTGGATCGCCAGGCGGGTCTTGCCGGTGCCGCCCGCGCCAGTGAGGGTGAGCAACCTCACCCCCTCCCCGGCCTTCGGCCAGGGGGTGGGGGTGAGGAGGCGCTTGACTTCGGCGAGCGCCTGCTGCCGCCCGATGAAACTGGTGAGCGGGGTGGGCAGGTTGGTGAGCGCAGCGGTGAGGGATTTGACCGGCGCGGAGGTCTGCCGGATGCGCTCGTAGAGCGCCGTCGTTTCGGGCGCAGGCTCGACGGCCAGGTCTTCCCACAGGCGGCGTTTGCACTCTTCGTACTGTTTCAAGGCCGCGTGGCGGTCGCCAATGGCCTCGTAGCCGATCATCAAGTGTTGATGGGCGCGTTCGTCGGCGGGGTCAACCGCGAGCAGCTTCTGCGCCAGCTCAATCACGCGCGCGTACTCCCCTTGTGAGCGCTGGCGCTCTATCAGGCGCAGGAGCGCGTCCACGTACAGCGCGTGATACTCATCGCGCAAAAGCAGCGCCCAGTCGTCGTAGAAGTCGGCGAGCAGGGGGCCGCGATAAAGAGTGATCAGTGAAGAGTGATCAGTAATTAGTAATTGGAGATTGGAGATTAGAGATTTGAACTCAACGGCGTCCACCCAGAGGGGGTAGGTGGGGTTGAGTTGCAGGGTCTCGCGGTCGGCGAGGAGAGCGTCGTCGCCCAAAACCTTGCGCAGCGCCGAGAGCGCCACGCGCAGTGAGCGGCGGGCGTCTTCGTCCGGGGAGTCGCCCCAGAACCGCGTCGCCAGTTCTTCGCGGGTGTGCTGGCCCGGATGCAGCGCCAGGTAGGCGCACAAGGCTTCGGCTTTGCGCGTGGGGAGGACAAGGGATTCCCCGCTCCGGAGGAGGCGGAATGGACCAAACAGATGCAGGCGGAGCGAAGCGTGCTTGGCGGCGGTTGGGTCAGCCGCGGCCGGCTCGATTTCGGCCTCGGCCGGCAGGGCCGCCAGGACTTCGTCCGCCGAGGCGTACCGGTCGTTCGGGTCGCGCGCCAGTAGCTTGAGGATGATCTGCTCGACGGCGGGCGGGAGGCCGGGCGCGAGCGTGCGCGGGGCGGTGAGCGGCGCGGTGAGGATGCGGGAGAAAATCGTCATCAAATTGTCGCCCGCGAACGGCGGCTGGCCAGTGAGCAGTTCGTACAGAATCGCGCCGACGGCGTAGAGGTCGGTGCGCTGGTCAGCCTCGGCCCCGGTGACGAGCTCGGGCGCCAGGTAGAGCGCCGTGCCGACGATGGTACCCTCCTGGGTGAGCCGGGCCTGGCCGCGCGCCATCGCCAGCCCGAAGTCGGCGACTTTGACCTGGCCGGCGGCCGTGACCATGATGTTCGCGGGCTTGATGTCGCGGTGGACGAGGTTGAGTTCGTGGGCGTAAGCCAGGGCGGCCAGCACACCGCGAATGACTTGCATGGCCTCGCGCAGGGGGAGCGCTTCGCCGCGCGCGCGCATCAGGCTGTGCAGATCCTGGCCGGGGATGTATTCGAGGACGAGGTAATGCCACGCGCCCTCGCGTCCCACGTCGAAGAGCGTCATGATGTGGGGATGCGAGAGGCGGGCTACGGCACGGGCCTCGCGCAGGAAGCGCGCGCTGGCCTCTGCGCCGCCCACGCGCTCGGGCAGGAGAAACTTAATCGCCACCTCCCGGTCGAGGGTCTCGTCGCGGGCTTTGTAGATCATGCCCATGCTCCCCTCGCCCAGCCGCTCGCCGAGGCGGTAACGGTCTTGTAAGAGAGAGGGAGGCCGGAGGCCAGTCACGTTCGTTATCTTGGTCCTTAACCGGAGTGAGTCTGTCGGCTTTTATTTTACCTCTAATCTCGCCACTTGACGCTGAAGCGATCCAGCAGGGCCGAGACCTGAGGCAGGAGGATGCGCAGGCGCTCCAGGCGGCTGAGGCGCGCCGGGCCTTGCCGAGCGAATTCCCAAACCCGTTCGGCAATCTCGTAAGCCGCGCGCGGGCGGCCCAGGCCGCGCGCCCGGCGCGCGGCCTGGGCCAGCCGTTGGCCATCGTCCTCCAGCCAGTGGCACAGCGCCTGGAGCATGGGCAGGGGCGGTTCGGCATAGACGCCGGCGCCCTTCTCCACCACGTATTCCACGTTGCCCGTCTCCTGGCCGGGAATGTACTCGACGATCAGAAGCGGCAAGCCGCAGGCCAGGGCCTCCGTGGTGATCAGGCCACCCGCTTTCGTCACCAGCAGATCGGCGGCTTGCATCAACGTGGGCAGATTGTCCACGAAGTTGTAGAGATGGGCCGGGAGGTGCCACTCCGTCTTCTGCCAGCGGGCGTACAATTCGTCGTCGCCGCCGGCCACGGCGGCCAGTTGCAAGGGAAAGCCGGCGTGGTTGATCACCTCCAGCGCCTCTTGCAGCCGGGTCATACGTTTGCTCCCGACCGCCAGTACCGTCTTGAGATCAGTGCGCCAGCCCAATTCGGCCCGCAGCTCCGCCGGCGCGCGCTGCACGCGGGCGAGGCGCGGATGAACCGGGATGCCGATCACGGCCACGGCCTCCGGCGGCAGCTTCGCCTCCAGCGCCATCCCCCGTACGCGCTCCGTGGGCGTCACGCACAGGTCGGCGATGGGGTGGAACCAGGCGCGCGACACCGTCCCCAGATCGGTGACCACAGTCACCACCGGGCATTCGCGCTTCTGGATGACGAAGGCGGCTTCGAGCGGGGCCTGATAGATGGGGTAGGTGTTGACGATGACGTCCGGCTGGCGCTTTTTCAGCAGGTCGTGAATGACCCGGAACAGCAGGACGGTCGCGGCCCGCTCCAGCGCGCCAATCGCGCTGAGCCGACCCACGGCGTCGTAGCCCAGCCGCTGCAAATCCGGGTGTTCCCGCACCAGGTCGTCGTAGCTGGCCTGTCCCCGGCGCAGCGCCGACGGCGCGCGCGGGTCATTCAGCGGGTTGACGATCTCCACCGCGCAAGCCGCGCCGCGCCTTTCTTCGAGCGCGGCGGCGATGGCCTGCGCGGCGCTTTTGTGGCCGAAACCCACATCGGCCGAGAGGATGAGGACACGCTTAGGCTCAGACATAGGGCAGCCCTCCAATCCAGCCAGGGGTATTCTACTCCTCCTACGACTTTGGAAAAGCCCTGGGGGAAATGGCTATTGGCTTGAGCTTAGCTTTGCGATAGAATCAGCCCAGGCTCCTGGTTTCGCGCCTCAATCAAACGTCAGTTCAGGGTAAGGTCGCACCCCTCGTCTGCCTGGCGCGCCTCGTAAGCGGAGGTTAGAACACACAAGCATGACCAGCGCTACGGTTCTGGCCCAAGTTAGCCTCTTCGCCGAGTTGTCAGAGGGCGAACTCGAGTCGCTGGCCGCCGGATTGGAACGACGGCGCTACGCGAGGGGGCAGACCATCTTCATGCGCGGCGACCCGGGCACGAGCCTCTACATCATCGAGTCCGGGATAGTCAAGATCATCGTCACCTCGCCCGAGGGCAAGGCATTGATCGTGAACGTCCTGGGAGCGGGGGAATTCTTTGGCGAACTGGCCCTGCTGGACGGCGAGCCCCGGTCCGCGGATGCCCAGGCCCAGGAGCACTGTCAACTGCTCCTGCTGCCGCGCGACGCTTTTCTGAAGTTCCTGAGAGCGCACATCGAGGCCGCCATTAAACTCCTCGCCGTCGTCAGCCGCCGCCTGCGCCAGGATGTGCAACTCGCGCAGGACGCCGCGTTCCTCGATGTGCCCGCCCGGCTGGCCCAGGCCATTTTGTGGCTGGCGAACTCTCAGGCGCAGCCCAGGGGGAGCGGCGCCGCCGTGATGATGCATGTCACGCAAAGCGAACTGGCCGAGAGGATCGGCGCCACCCGGGAGAGCGTCAACAAATGGCTAAGGCTGTTTCAACGGCAGGGGATGATCAATCTTCAGCGCGGCGTCATCACCGTCCTGCAACCCGAGGAACTCCGCAAGCGGATTTACTGAATTCCCCTCTCGCGCTGCCTCCCACCCTCCCGAAGAGTAAGCAATTTTACACTGCCAGCGTGAACCATTTCATATCCGCTGGCGGCAATTTGCGGTAAACTGAATTCAAACTTAGTGGGAACGCGTGAATAGTATCCGACTCCGATTTAGTCGCCTGAAAATACACCCGTTTCGTACATACTCATACGCCGGTTTGGTCGCCTGAAAATACGCCCGTTTCGCACATACTCATACTCCGATTTCGTCGCCTGAAAATACAGCCGATTCGCACATAGTTTGATTGCTTGACGCTCATTGCGCGGGAGGCGAACATGGCCAAGACACCGCCGCACCACATCAAAGCGATTGTGCTGCGCATCTGGATTTGGCTCTTCCTGATCGGGCTGGGGATGCGGATTTTCCAGATCACCCTCCTGGGCGAGGCGCCGGTCGTAAGAGCGGCGGAGACAGCCCTACGCCCCCTGGTCGCTCCGGTCCTGGTTGAAGGGACTGCGCCGCCCAACCCGGTGGGAAACGCTGCCGGCCTGGTCACTAGCGTCCACCTCGCCTGGTTGCATCGCTGCGAGTCGGCGGAAGCGCCATTGGGCCTGTACACGCCCGGCGATGCGCTGTGCCAGCCGCGCCGCGCTGTCTCGCTCAACTGGTTGCAAAGCCAGCTGGTCGCGGCGGGCGCGCTGGCCGGCGGTGAGTATCTCGAAGGGGCCGCCGACCCGAACCAGCCGGCCCGTCTCGCCGCCGTGCTTTCCGGCCCGACGGCTCAGCCCGTCGGTTGGCTGTGGGCCGATGAGCGCGGCCTTTACCGGGTCGACCTGGACGGCCAGGTCCACGGCGCGCGGTTCCAAGTGTGGATCCAGGGGCGTTAGGGTCCATTTGTCGGCGGCATACGTCGCTCTAAGGGGCCGTCCAAAAATAACTTCCCGGTTTCAGACCCTAACGGTCTCGGAGACCCTTAGGGTCTGGGCGGAACTTATTCTTGGACGAGTCCTAAGACCTTTGGGGTCTCCGAGACCCCAAAGGTCTGGGGTACGTGACTCGCTAATCTTCCTCCGATCTTCCTCTAACACTCCTCTGACGCCTCTCCTCTACAATCAGCGGGAAAGGCAGATCGTACCTGCTCAGGCTGCACTACAACGAATTGGGGAAGGAACGAATTCGCCGACGGCCGCAAATTCGTTATTTCCTAAATTCGCTGTAGTGGTCTGTCAGCGCTGCCCTTTGAGACAGAGGGGCCGAGCAGTTACGGTAGATAAACTATTCGGAGGCTGTCATGGCTAAAATTGTCGGCATTGACCTGGGCACGACGAACTCCGTCGTCGCCGTCATGGAGGGCGGCGACCCGACGGTGATTACGACCGCCGAAGGCTCGCGGCTCCTGCCCTCAGTCGTCGCGTTCAATAAAAACGGCGAAAGGCCGGTCGGCCAGACCGCGAAGCGGCAGGCCGTGATCAACGCAGAGAACACCGTTTACTCCATCAAGCGCTTTATGGGCCGCCGCTACGACGAGGTGAGCGGCGAGCGCCAGATGGTCCCCTACGAAGTGGCGCAAGGCCCCAATGGAGATGCGCGGGTGAAGATCCCCGTCAATGGCAAGACCTACACCCCGCAGGAAATCTCGGCGATGATCCTGGCCAAACTCAAGCAGGACGCAGAGGCTTATCTGGGCGAGCCGGTCACTCAGGCCGTGATTACCGTGCCGGCCTACTTCAACGACTCGCAGCGCCAGGCGACGAAGGACGCGGGCAAGATCGCCGGCCTCGACGTCCTGCGCATCATCAACGAGCCGACCGCCGCCGCGCTGGCTTACGGCCTCGACAAGAAAAAGGACGAAACCATCCTGGTCTTCGACCTGGGCGGCGGCACGTTCGACGTCTCACTGCTCGAAGTGGGCGAGGGCGTGGTGGAAGTGAAAGCCACCAACGGCGACACCCACCTGGGCGGCGACGACTGGGATCAGAAAATCGTCCACTGGGCCGCTGATGAGTTCCGCAAAGCCGAAGGGAGCATTGACTTGCGGAATGACCGCCAGGCCCTGCAGCGCCTCCGCGAGGCGGCGGAGAAGGCGAAAATTGAACTGTCGTCCGTGACCGAAACCGAGATCAACCTTCCCTTCATCACCGCGGATGCGAATGGCCCTAAGCACCTCAACCTGCGCCTGACCCGCGCCAAATTCGAGCAGCTCACCGAAGACCTGCTGCAGCGCTGCCGCGGCCCATTTGAGGCTGTGATGCGCGATGCGGGCCTGAAGCCAAACGAGATTGACGAGGTGGTGCTGGTCGGCGGCGCGACGCGGATGCCGATGGTGCAGGAACTGGTGCGCAAACTCACCGGGGGCAAGGAACCCCACAAGGGCGTCAACCCGGACGAGGTCGTCGCCGTGGGGGCCGCGATCCAGGCTGGCGTCCTGGGCGGAGAGGTCAAGGACGTGCTGCTGCTCGACGTGACGCCGCTGTCGCTCGGCCTGGAGACGCTGGGCGGCGTGATGACCACGCTCATCGAGCGCAACACCACCATCCCCGTCCGCAAGAGCCAGGTGTTCTCGACCGCCGAGGACGACCAGACGGCGGTGGACATCCACATCCTGCAGGGCGAGCGCCCGATGGCGGCGGACGACATGCCGCTCGGCCACTTCCGGCTGGAGGGCATCCCCCCCGCGCCGCGCGGCCGGCCGCAGATCGAGGTGACCTTCGACATTGACGCGAACGGCATCCTGAATGTGACGGCGCAGGACAAGGCCACCGGCAAGGAGCAGAAGGTCGCCATCACCGCCTCCACGAATTTGAGCCAGGCCGACGTGGAGCGGATGGTGAACGAGGCGAAGCGGAACGAGGCCGCCGACCGCCAACGCAGAGAACTGGTCGAGGCGCGCAACAACGCCGACAGTCTGGCCTACGCCGCCGAGAAGGCCCTGCGCGACCTGGGCGACAAAGTCCCGAGCAGCGACCGAACGGCCATCGAGAAAAAGATCGCCGACCTGCGCGAAGCGCTCAAGGGCGACGACCTCAACCGCATCAAGCGGCTGAGCGAGGAAGTCCAGCAGGCTTCCTATGCCCTGAGCCAGCAAATCTATGCGGCGCAGTCCGGCCAGTCGGGTGGCTCGTCTCGCCCCGGCGGCCATGGCCGCGAGGAGGGGGATGTGGTGGAAGGCGAGTTTCGCGAGGCGTAAAAATAGAAACCCCGAAGGTTCCCAAAACCTTCGGGGTCTTTTTGCTTGAGTCTTGCCCACTACTTCTAAATGGGTTATAGTGAATGTGGAGGCGTCTGCCATGACTGTCATTGAAACCTCTGTCACCCGGCGCTCTGACCTACCCCCAGTTGATACACCCCTGCCGCTGGAAAATGGCGACCGATTGACGCGGGCCGAATTTGAGCGGCGTTATTCAGCCATGCCCTACCTCAAGAAGGCCGAACTGGTCGAAGGAGAGGTCATCATGCCTTCACCCACGCGTCTCAAGTCGCACAGTAAACCGCATGGCGACATGGCAACCTGGTTAGGAGTGTATTGCGCCTCCACTCCCGGCGTGGAATTGGCTGACAACGCCACCGTGCGCCTCGACGCCGATAACGAAGTGCAGCCTGATTTGCTGTTGCGCCTGGAACGAGGTGGGAAAACCCGCGTGAGCGACGACGACTTTGTGGAAGGCCCACCGGAGTTAATCGTGGAGATTGCGGCCAGCAGCGCGTCTTACGATCGGCACACCAAGCTCAACGTCTACCGCCGCAACGGCGTGCAGGAGTACGTCATCTGGCAGGTTCACGACCGGAAGGTGGAGTGGTTTGAGTTGCGCGAGGGCGCTTACACAGCGCTCAATCCCGACGAGGCCGGGGTGTTTCGCAGCCGCGTGTTTCCCGGCTTGTGGCTCAACGTCACGGCCCTGCTGGAAAATCGCCTGGCCGAGGTGCTGGCCGAACTGCAGCGGGGGCTGGCCTCAGAGGAACATCATACCTTTGCCGCGCGGCTCAAAGGCGCGTGACGGATCATCCCGGAAAATCGGCAGCGGATGGCTTCGCATAGCGGATATAACGGATAGCGGCGCGCTCATCCGCTCCACGCGAAGCGGTTACACAATCCGCTGCCAATTCTCACGGGCGTTTCTCTTGGCAGCGGATGGCTTCGCATAACGGATGGAACGGATAGTAGCGGGCCCATCCGCTCCACGCGAAGCGGTGCGAAGCGGTTACACAATCCACTGCCAATTCTCACGGGCAAACCTCCATGTGCAAATACTTCCGGCGCGCCTCGGTCGTCAACGCGCGCGTCACGCTCCTTCCGCCAGCCTTAGAACCACTGAGGCGCTGAGGACGCTGAAGCCACTGAATCAGTGCTATCAGTGCGCTTCGCGTCAGCCCCGGCCCGCGAAATGAATTTCGCGGCTAAAACCGAGAAGTGCGTTGAAACGCACTGCGGGACGCTTTCAACCTGCTTTAGCGGGTTTCTCAGTTTTAGCCGACGATTTTCCCGCGACCCCGCTCGCGCGGAGCGCGGGACGGGGCAATCGTCGGGGCAAGGGCGGTGAGCAGTTACCTGAAAACACTGAGGCCACTGAATCAGCGCCATCAGCGCGCTTCGCGTCAGTGCTTCAGTGGTTCAGCCGCTCCTCGGTCGTCAACGCGCGCGTCGCGAATTCTTGGCAGCGGATGGCTTCGCGTAACGGATTAGCGGATGGAGACATCATCCGCTAATCCGCTACCCTATCCGCTGACCAACCCTCCTCACGGGCAAACCTCCCCATGCAAATACTTCTGGCACTCCTCGGTCGTGAGCGAGCGCGTGACGCGCGACTTTGCCAGCGCTATCAAATCATCCAGCCTCACGACCAAGATGCGCGCGGTCCCATCTAAACTGACAGATACCAATCGAGATCCATCGCGGGTGAATGCCAGTGCAGGAATGAAATTTGTTTGACCGGGTAAGGCAAGAATTTCTTCACCGGTTGCGACATCCCAGATTCTGATTGTGCTATCTCCGCCAGCCGTTGCCAAACGCAGCCCATCTGGCGAGAATGCAACGCCTTGTACCGTGCTGGTGTGACCAACAAAGGTCATCAATTCCTGGCCGGTCGCGACATCCCACATTTTGACGACAGCACCCCTTCCTCCGGTAACAACCCGGCTTCCATCAGGGCTAAACGCCACGCCCCAAATTCTGGCCGGATGGCCCGTCAAGACGTGAAGTTGTTCACCTGTGGCAGCGTCCCAGAGTCTCGCTGTCGAATCGGGTTCGTCGCTGGTTGTCACGAGAAGACTTCCATTCGGACTGAACAGGACGCGGGTCAGCCCGGAGGTGTGTCCGCTCAGGGTGAGCAATTCTTTTCCGCTTGCCGCGTCCCATATTTTGGCGGTGTGGTCGTCGCTCGCCGTCGCGATGCGCGATCCATCCGGGCTGAAAAACGCGCTATTGACTTCGCTTTGATGACCAGAAAAGGTGAGCAATGGTTTTCCGTCGGAGGCATCCCAAATAATCGTTTTGCCCTCCGCGCCTGCGGTCGAAAGGCGTTTGCCATCCGGGCTAAATGCGACCGAAATGACAGCTGCAGTGTGACCGCGTAACGCAAGTTGGACGCGTGAAGCCAGTACTGCCTGATGCAGTGCATCTTCCGCTTCTACAGTCCACGTCTCATTTACATCGTACGTTGTCGAGACCGCATGTAATGCCAACAAGATACTCCGCTCGGGGTCCACCTCCAAATTGCTCAACGCCGCCGCGGCCAGTTCGCGCGAGGTAGCAATACGTTTTTCATTCTCTGCTCGCTGGCGTTCAGCCTCGGCGGTCGCCTCCGCGTTGAGGGCTTCGTCCCTGGCGGACTCGGCGACGCTGGCGTTGTCGAACGCCAGGGTGCTGGCCGCCTGCGCGGTGGCGGCGTTGGCGGCGGATTGCGTGTTGGCGAACTGCGCCGCGCCCAAATTCTGTCGCGCTTCGGTCGCATTCTGATTCGATTGCAGGCCAAAGAGTCCAGCCAGCACGGCCAGCACCAACGCAATCGCTCCGGCAATGGCAATGGCGCGGTTGCGCGTCCGCACGCGCGCCACGTATTGCACTTGCTCTTCGGCCCGCGCCCGCTCGGTTTCCGCCAATTGGCGCGCGGCTTCCAGTTCGTGGCGTTGGCGCTCAGTCTCTTCCGCCTGCTGGCGGTCACGCTCCGTCAGGCTCGCGTCAAGATACGCGCGCTCGTCCTGGGTCAAGGCCACACTGGTGCTCGCCGCCCAGCCCTCAAACTGCTCCAACCGCGCGCCGGTGAGCAAGAAACTCACGTCACGATCCGCGCTCTGCCATTCGGCGGCGGCTTGCGCCAGCTGCCGCTGCATTCGCACGTCGGCGCGGCTTTCATTCAACCACTCGCGCAGACGAGGCCATTCGCGCAGCAAGGCCTCGTGCGCCACTTCCACCGTCGGCCCGCGCGTCAGCGGGTCACGGTCGAAGGAGAGCAGGCGGTGTTTGCCGAAGGAGTCAATCACAGTAGCCAGACCCCCACCCCGGCCCTCCCCCGTTGCGAAAGTTCCCGCAACAGGGGAGGGTGGCACCCTTCCCCTGTCGGAGCTTTTCCCGACGGGGGAAGGGCCGGGGATAGGGGTGTCCTCCGCCAACGACTCAATCTCGCTCCTCAACACCCTCCGCCGCGTATCCTCCACACCTTCGCCTAACGTCACTAACCGCAGGAACAACTGCCGCGCCATCGCCTGTCCATCTGCATCCAGGCGGGTGTACACTTCTTCCGCGCGGCGGCCCAACGCGCCCAACACGCCGCCGATAGACTCATGCGCGGCTTTCGTCAGCGTGCGGCCTTCGCGCTTCTCAAACAGCTCGGTGAGCGCATATTGCAGCAGCGGCAGCGCGCCCGGCTGGTCGCCCACCTCACGGATCATCGTGGAGGTCAACCCTGGCTCCAGTTTCAGTCCCACGCGCCGGGCCGGGCCGACGATGGCGCGTTCCAACTCGTCGGGCGTGAGCGGCAGGACGAACTCCGAGCGCCGCTGCACCAGTTCCCCGAAGTCCACGTAGCGCAGGGGCCGGTCGGTGAAGTCGGCGCGAAGGGTCAGAACCACGCGCACCCGGCTGCGCTCGTCCAGCACCGCCGTCACCAGGCTGCTCAATAGCAGCGCGCGCTCGGCGTCGTCCGGGAGGAGCGTGAAGACCTCCTCGAACTGGTCAATCACCAGCACTAACTCCACCGATTCGTCGGCGGGCAGGATGCGGTTCACGGCGCGCAGGAGGCCGCGCTCGCCCTCTTTCAATTGCGCCAGCAGGCTGGCGGGCGGGTTCACCGCTATTCGCAAGAGCGCCGCTTCCAGTTCTTCAAAGGGATGCGGGCCGGGCACGAGGTCCACGATGAACCAGTTCTCCGAGCCGACCAGACCCCCGCGCCGCAGGGCCGGGATTAAGCCTGCCCTGACGACCGACGATTTGCCGCTGCCGCTCGGCCCGACGACTGCCAGAAAACGCGCCAGGTCGCCGCCCTCACCCAACCGCGCCAGCAACTGCTGAACGAGCGTCTCGCGCCCAAAGAAATCTTCGGCGTCGGCTTCGGCGAAAGCGCGCAGGCCTTTGAAAGGATTGACGACCTCCCCCTCCGCTTCTTCTTCCTCGACTGGGATGAAGGCCGGTCGGGTCGTGACGCCGCTCAGCGCGTAACGGAAATCGTCGAGCAGACTCAACACATCGGGGTGGCGCTCTTGCGGGTCTTTGGCGGCGGCGCGGCTAATCACGTCGTCCAGCGCCCCAGGCAGCCCCTCGCGCCGGGCGGCCAGCGGCGGCAGCGGCGCGCTGATGTGCTGTTGAATAAGATCGAAAGGCGTCGGTCCGGTGAACG
>DAOTXG010000362.1:0-4394 GCA_034435515.1 Anaerolineales bacterium | reverse complement strand
CTCTCAGCGAAGCCGCTACCCGCGCCGCCTGCCGCGCGACCGCCGGCGCCGGGTCAATCACGCGGACGCCCGGCCCGCAAATTTTCTCTAGTAATGGTATCACAAATGGGTAGTGAGTGCAGCCGAGGACGAGCGCGTCAATGTTCTGCGCGAGCATCGGCGCCACCCAGCCGCGCAGCAGGGCTTCGGTCTCTGGCGCGTCGGTCTGACCGGCCTCAATGTGTTCGACCAGACCCGGGCAGATTTGCTGCAGCACCGTGACGCCCTGCGCGAACCGCTCGACGACCGAGGCAAATAATTCGCCCTGAAAAGTGGCAGGCGTCGCCAGCACGCCGACGACGCCAGTCTGCGTTTGCTCGGCGGCGGGTTTGACCGCCGGCTCCATGCCGACAAAGGGGACCGCGGGGAACGCCTGGCGCAGGTGCTTGAGCGCGGCGGCGGAGGCTGTGTTGCAGGCGACGACGATCACCTGCGCGCCCTGGCCCAGCAAGAACCGGGTGATGGCTTCGGAGAATTCGCGCACCTCGGCCAGCGGGCGTGAGCCGTAGGGGATGTGCGCGCTGTCACCCAGGTAGAACAGGTCAGTGAGAGGAAGTTGGGCGCGGATGGCGCGCAGCACCGAGAGGCCGCCGACGCCCGAGTCAAATATGCCGACTGAAGGCATGGCGAGCGGTAATTGGTAATTAGAGATTAGAGATTAGTCGCAGCCTCGCTACGAGGTGCGGCGGAATCTCTCGATAGTTCGCCCAGGAGAATGGGCGTTCCGGTTCGACCGGTTGTTCAAAGACCGGCTCTTCGAGGCCGTCGAGGACAAAACCGGCGCGGAAGCCGGCGTTGAAAATTCCGCTGAGGGGGCGGTGAAAGTAAACGTGCGGCGCAGGCTGGCCGACGATGCCGAGCCCCTTCTGGGTATAGGGGTAAATGTACCTCGAGATTTTCAGGGCGTAGGCGGCCTCCAGCTTCCCCTCTCGATCTTCTTCCTCCACTATCTTCTTAACGCCCGGCTGGTTGAAGCAGGGGTGCGTCACAGAGAACACGAACCGGCCCTCCGGCTTGAGGAGTTTGCTCAGCGCTGAAAAGAGGGGGTCAATCTCGGCCATATCCATGATCGCCATCGTGCACACGGCCGCGTCGAAACGCCCTGGCCCCAGCGCGAGCATCTGCGCTTCGTCGGTCGCATCCAGCACATGGTATTCGATGCGGTCGGCCAGTTCCGTCGTCCGCGCTCGCGCGCGTTCGAGGAATTTCTCGCTGAAATCAAAGGCCACCACGCGCGCGCCGAGTTGCGCCATGCGTCGGGAGAAGATGCCGCTCCCGCAGGCGCAGTCCAGCACCCGCTCGCCCGGCTTGAGATTCAACAGCCGCTCGGTCGCCGGGCCGATGAGAAGGCGCTGAGTCACGTTGCCCTCCGCGCCGACCTTCTCGTCCCACCACGGCGCAATCGTCTCCCACGCTTCACGAACAGATTGGTTGAGGGCGTTAGGGTTCCGGTTAGGGTTCTGGTCAGTGTTCATGTCAGGTTCACAGGTGAGGAACGCTGATTCCACTGAAAAAAACGCTGATGGCGCTGATTTTCTTTCTGAGAGCATGTTTTAAAAGGCTCTCCAACCGCGAGGACGCGGGCTTGGAGCGAACTTTTAAAACAACTTCTTAAACTCAGCGAAAACCTGTCCTGAGCGACCCTGAGCGACAGTCGAAGGGCGAAGGGTCAGCCTGATCAGCGTCATCAGCGTTCCCGTTTAGCGGCTTCTTCTACAAACTTCACGAACAACGCCTTCATCTCCGGCTGGGCCTGGAGGTTTTCCGGGTGCCACTGCACCCCGAGGGCGAAGGGGTGTTCGGGCAGCTCAATCGCCTCGATCACGCCGTCGGGCGCGCGGGCCGCAATCTCCAGCCCCGGTGCCACGTCTTTCACCGATTGATGATGGCGGCTGTTCACCTGCACGAGGGGCTGTCCGAGGACGCGAGCCAGCAAAGTTTCCTCCTCGACTTTGACGCCGTGCGCATGGTGGTTGGCGGGGAATTGGGAGGACGAGCACATGTGAGCCAGGCCGGTCCCCCGTTCGTCGGTGATGTCCTGATACAGCGTCCCGCCGAGCGCGACGTTGAAAACCTGGATGCCCCGGCAGATGCCAAACAACGGCTTGTGATCGGCGGCTGCCCGGCGGGCCAGGTCAATCTCTAAGCGGTCGCGGTCCGGGTCAATGCCGTTCGTCTTCGGGTGCGGGACGGCCTGGAACAGGGCCGGCTCGATGTCGCCGCCGCCAGGGAGGAGCACGCCATCCAGCCGCGCATAGACCTCGCGCAAGTCCTCGTCGCCGAGCGAGAGGGGGAGGATGACGGGCAGGCCGCCCGCGCCGGCCACGGCCTCGAGGTACGAGGTCAGTGCACCCTGCACGTTGCGGTTGGGGTGAGTGGTCGAGGATGACCAGCGTTCGGCGGTGACGCCGATGAGGGGTTTAGGCATAGGTGATTTGCGTGTTGCGTGTTGCGTGTTACGTATTGCGTATTCCGTATTGCGTATTATAACCAAATACGGAATACGCAATACGCAATACGTCCATTAAAAAAGGCGCAGGTTCTGACACCTGCGCCTCGAAATGATAAGGCAACCCTGGTTACGTCGTCTCCGCGCGTTTTTCCTTCAGGCGGGCGGCCTTGCCGCGCAGATTGCGCAGGTAATAGAGCTGGGCGCGGCGCACTTTGGCGCTCCGCATCACTTCCACCTTGTCAATCCGCGGCGAACGGAGGAGAAAGGTGCGCTCGACGCCAATGCCATGCGAGGCGAGGCGGCGCACGGTGAAGTTGGCGTTGTTGCCGCCCTTGCGCATGCGGATGATCGTGCCTTTGAATTCCTGAATGCGCTCCTTGTCGCCTTCCACGATGCGCACGTGCACGCTCACGCTGTCGCCCGGCTTCAGCGCGGGGATTTTAGGGTTTGAGGCAGCCTCTACCGCTTGGATTAAGTCGGCCATGGTCGTGTGGTCCTTCGAGTCAAAACTTTGCCGCCCAAAACACGCCGGGCGGCAAGCAGCAGGATTATACCAGAAATTCTCTAATTCTCCAATCTCCCATTACCACCCAAACCGCCGGGCGGCGACGAGGACGCCGACCAGGCTTTTGGAGTCGACGAGTTCGCCGCCGACGGCCATCTCGACCGCGCGCGCCGTAGGGATCTTTTCGACGACGATGACCTCGTCTTCGTCGTGCGCCAGCTTGGAGGGGGTCAGGTCGGCGGCGAGGTAGATGCGCATCAGCTCGGTCGAGTAGCCGGGAGCCAGCCAGAAGTCGAGCAGCCATTCGAGTTTGCCGGGGCGCATGCCGATTTCCTCCTGCAGCTCCCGCTCGGCCCCGGCCAGCGGGTCTTCGCCCTCCGCCAGCGTGCCGGCCGGCAGCTCGAGCAGCACCCCGCCCGCCGAGTGGCGATACTGGCGGATGAACCAGATGTTGTTCTCGTGATCCAGCGGCAGGATTGTCACCGCGCCGCCGTGCTCCACGATGTCCAGCCGGGTCGAAACGCCGGGCCGGATTTCCAGCTCGTCCACGCGGAGCGAGAAGGTACGCCCCCGGTAGAGAGTTTCAGATTTCAATAATTTCGGGACCATGCCGGCTCCTGGCGACTGCTCAGGCCGAACGCTGGGGAACGCTGATTTCGCTGAAGAAAACGCTGAGAGCGCTGATTTTCTTTCTGGCATCAGTGAAGATCAGCCTGATCAGCGTTATCAGCGTTCAAAAGGCCGCTGGCATAAGTAGTCACGGCTCTTGAAAAACCTGTAGGGGCAGGTCTGCAACCTGCCCCTACGGGCCGATACTCCATCTCCATCTACGCAGGCAGAGTTCTCCTTACTCCTTGCTCCTTACTGCCCACCTGCGCCAGCGCGATTTATGGGAACCTGATCACGTCCCCCGGATGGATGGTGTAGGGGAAGGCGATCCCGTTGGCTCGCGCGAGTTGTTCGGTCGTCAAACCGCAATTATAGGCAATGCGAAACAGGTTTTCGCCCCGCACGACTGTGTGCGTGCCGGTGCAGGCCTGCGGAGTGGCGGGGGGCACAGCCGTCGCGCCAGCCACGGGCATATTCAACTGCTGGCCGGGCTTGATCAGGTTCGGGTTGATGCCAGGGTTGGCGGCGACGATGGCCGACGGCTCGACTTTGCAGTCGCGCGCGATCTTGTAGATCCAGTCGCCCTGTTTCACCGTATAGGGGCTGGGGCAGCCCTGGGGGGTCGCCGTCGCCGGCGGGGGCGCGGTGGGCTGCGGCGTTGGCGTCTCGGCGGGGGGCTGCGTAGCGGCCTCGACGGGCGTCGGCTGCGCCCCACCGCCCGCCCCCAGGCCGACCGCCGTGGCCTTCATCGAACCGGCCACCTGCGTGCCGAGGGCGGCCATCGTCGGG
>DAOTXG010000361.1:0-6719 GCA_034435515.1 Anaerolineales bacterium | reverse complement strand
GAGCGCGGCGCGGTCGTCTTCAGCGTGCTCTGCGCGTCCGCCCTGCTGGGCGTCTACCTCGCCGAAGCGAGCGGCGCCTGGCGCATCCCATACGGCCCCTTGACCGGCTTCGACGCCTGGCTCCTCTACGGCGAAATCTTCGCCCTGACCACGCTCGTGCTGGGCCTGGCCGCGCGCAGCATCCGCGAGGGGCTGGAAAACATCCAGCGGCTGCTCGCCGTCGAGCGCAAGCGCGCCCGGCAGTTGGCGCTGCTGGCCGAAACCGCCCGACACCTGACCGGCCACGAGGAGCCGCAGGCCCTGATGGACGAGGCCGTGCAACGTGTGTGCAAAGACTTTGGCTTTGAATACGTGGGGATCCTGTTGGTGGAAGGGGATTCTTTGGTCGTGCGCGCACGGCAGGGCCGGCTCGCCCACGCTATCCCACTTGGGGAACAGATCCCGCTGGAGCGCGGCATCGTCGGCCAGGTCGCGCAAACGGGCCAGACTTATCTGGCAAACGACGTCGCCGCCGACGAGCATTTCGTCCCCCTGCCAGCCATCCCGGCGGCCTCACAGGTCACGCTGCCGCTGCGCCTCGACAAGCACGTGATTGGCGTGCTGGATGTGCAGAGCGAAAGGGCCGGGGCCTTTGACGCCGCCGACGTCAGCACCCTCGAGTCGCTCGCCGACTTGATCGCCGCCGGGCTGGGGTCGAGCGGCCTGTTGAAAGAATTGCGCAGCCGCGAGCGCCTGGCCCAGGCCCTGCAGCGAGTGGGCGCAGCGGTCACTGCCGCGCTCGACTTGCCGACGGTCCTCGACAAAATCTGCGCCGAGACGCTGGCGGCCTTTGAGGCCGACGGCGTGGCTGTTTTTCTGGTGAAGGGCGAAACCCTGCGCGCCGCCGCCGCCTGCGGCCTGGGGGCCGAGGCGTTCAGGGGGCAGACCATCCGGCTCGACGACCCGCATTCCAACAGCGCCCGCGCCGCGCGCGAACGCCGCCCGTTATTCGTCAACAACCTGCCGGCCCCGGCGGAGGGCCGGGCGTCCCTCACCCAGTCCTTTGGCGTGCAGGCTCTTCTGGTCGCGCCCATCGTCAAGGACGCCCAGCCCCTCGGCGTGCTGGCGGTGACGGACGCCCGCCGCCCCAACCGCTTCACCCCGGCTGACCTGGTCACCGCCGAACTGCTGGGCGACCAGCTCGCCGTCGCCATCCAGAACGCGCACCTCTTCGACGAGGAGCAGCGCCGCGCCCAGATGCTGGTGTCGCTCCACGCCACGCTGCTCGACCTGACTGTGCAGCACGAACTGCCCGTGCTCCTGCACGCCCTCGTCGAACGCGCTGCGAAACTGCTGGGCGTGCCCAGCGGCGGGCTGTACCTGTGCGACCCCGAACGGCAGGAAGTGCGCTGCGTCGTCTCGTACAACACCCGGCACGACTACACCGGGATCGTCCTCAAATACGGCGAGGGCGCGGCCGGCCACGTGGCCCAGACGGGCCAGCCGCTGATCGTGGACGATTATCGCCACTGGGCGGGACGCTCGGACGTCTTCGAGCACGAGCAGCCTTTTATTTCCATCCTGAGCGCGCCGATGATCTGGCAGGGGCGGGTCACGGGCGTCCTGCATGTCGAGCACGACGACGAAGCGCACCGCTTTACGGCGGCCGACCAGGAAGTGTTGACCCTGTTCGCCAGCCAGGCGGCCATCGCCGTCGAGAATGCCCGCCTGCACACGGCGATCAAGGAGCACGTCCGCGAGCTCCGCGCGCTGCTGACCGCCAACGCCGCGCTGCTCAGCACGCTGGAACTCGAGCCACTCCTCAACAACGTCCTCACCGCCGCCCTGGCGGCCATCCCGGCGGCGGAGAAGGGCGCTATTCTCCTGTCCGACGAGACGACGCAGCGGCTGCAAATCCGGGCTACCATCGGCTACACCGACCCGCGCATCCAGGTTTTCGCCTTCGCCGGGGACGAGGGCTACTCGGCCAAAGCCGTGCGCGAAAGGCGCCCCCTGCTCATTGCCGACGCCCGCGCCGACCCCGCCATCCGTTACGACGGCGATATTGCCGAAGCGCGCGAGATTCTCTCGGCGATTGCCGCGCCGCTCATCCCCCTGGGCTCGGACGGCCGGCCCATCGGCGTCATCAGCCTGGACGCGACCCGGCGCGAAGCGTTCACCGAGGCCGACCTGAGCCTGTTAGTCGCCTTCGCCAACACTGCCGCCGCCGCGATTGACAACGCCCGCCTGCACGCGCAGGTGCAGGAATTGGCGGCGACCGACGGCCTGACCGGGCTGGCGAACCGCCGCACTTTTGACGAGGCCCTCACGGCGGAACTGGGCCGCGCCGGGCGCTATCCTTATCCCATCTCACTCGTCATCCTGGACATTGACTCGTTCAAGCAGTACAACGACACCTACGGCCACCCGGCGGGCGACGAGCGCCTGAAGGCGATAGCGAATTTGCTGCGGACGCACGTGCGCGAGCCGGACCTGTCCGCGCGGTATGGCGGAGAAGAATTCGCCCTGCTCCTGCCGCACACCAAAAAAGAAGGCGCGCTGACCCTGGCCGAGCGCATCCGCGCCGCCGCCGAAGCCGACGCGCCGCCCCACCCCGGCGGCGCGCCCGTCTCCGGCTACACCCTCAGCCTGGGCGTCGCCACCTACCCGGACGACGCCTCCACCCCCGAGGCCCTGCTGCTCGCCGCCGACAACGCCGAACTCGCGGCCAAACGTGCGGGCAAGAATCGGGTCGTGGCGGCGAGTTACCCGTTGGCTTCTAATCAATAGCGCTCTTGATTGATTTCAAAGAGCTCTGTCAACGAATACCAAACGAATAAACGAATGAGCTTCAGCGCGCCGAGGAATTCGTTTATTCGTTGGCCCATTCGTTGACAGATTGACTTGACCTCTTTGAAACACATTAAGAGCGATCAATAATACCCTCACCCCCCTCTCCTGACGACGCACTTTGTCGTCAGGAGAGGGGCGGGGGGAGAGGCCGTCCATCCCCTCACGGCCCGCGCACAACCAGCGGCAAATAAACCCGCTCGGTCAGGCTCAGGTTGATCGCCCATAGTTCAACTCCACGCACGCCATCGTTCGCCCCAAAAAAGAGCGTACTGCCCACTGCCTTCAGTTCATAAGGCTCGAAAACAGGGAGAGCCAGGAAACTCGCGATCAGCAGGGTGCCTTCCGGCGTGCCATCGCTTTGCCACAATTGACGGCCGTTGGGGTAGTCCCAGGCGGTGAAGAACAGCACACCGTTGACGTTGGTCAATCCCATGAGGTAGAGTGGGTAGAGGTCCTTGACCAGCACTGTGCCATCGGCTGTGCCATCGCTCTTCCATAATTCATCAGGCACTATTGTGTTGGTGACAAAGAATACAACGCCGTTCACATTGGTGAGGAAGGGGGAGTAGAAGGAGCTAAAACCACTATTGGGGTCGGGGTGGATGTCTTTGACCAATACTGTGTCCACCGCCGTGCCATCACTTTTCCACAACTCCCGGCCGTTGACGCCATCGTCGGCGATGAAGAACAGCGTGCCGCTAATGTTGGTCAGGCTGCTTGGGCTGGAACCAGATGTGCCCGTGTAAATATCCTTGACCAGCATCGTGCCGTCCGTCGTGCCGTCGCTCTTCCACAACTCAGCCCCGCTGACGCCATCGTTAGCGACGAAGAATAGCGTGCCGTTGACGTTGGTCAGATTGCCCAGGCTGGAACCACTTGTGCTGGTGTAAATGTCCTTGGCCAGCATCGTGCCCGCCGCTGTGCCGTTGCTCTTCCACAACTCGAGGCCGTTGACGCCATCATCAGCAGCAAAGAATAGCGTGCCGTTGACGTTGACCAGGCCGCCGGGAAAGGAGCCAGATGGGCTGGGGTTAATGTCCTTCACCAGCATCGTGCCCTCGGTTGTGCCGTCGCTCTTCCACAACTCCCGGCCATTGACGCCATCGTCGGCTATGAAGAACAGCATGCCATTGACGTTAGTCAGGAGGGCACCGAAGGGATCAAGACCACTGTTCGGGCCGAGGTAGATGTCTTTGACCAACATCGTGCCGGCCGCCGTGCCGTCGCTCTTCCACAACTCGGCCCCGTTGACGCCATCGTTGGCGGCGAAGAATTGTGTGCCGTTGACGTTCGTCCGCCAGTAAGGGTAAGAACTAGAGGTACCTGTGTAAATGTCCTTCACCAGAGCCGTGCCGGCCGCCGTGCCGTCACTCTTCCATAATTCGTAACCACTCACGCCGTCGTTGGCGGAGAAGAACAGCGCGCCGTTCATCTCGGTCAGGCCGTAAGGGTTTGAATCTTTAGTCTGGGTGGAGATGTTTTTAACCAGCACCGTGCCCGCCGCCGTACCGTCGCTTTTCCACAACTCGTAACCCGTCACGCCGTCGTTGGCGGTGAAGAAGAGCGTGCCGTTGAAATTGACTCCCCTGAAACGGTAGGCGCTAGTGCATGGGGGTTGGCTCACGATGCACAGGGCGCTCCCCGAACCAGTGAGAATGTCTTTGACCACCGCCGTGCCTGCTGCCGTGCCGTCGCTTTTCCACAACTCGTAGCCGTCCACGCCGTTGTTGGCGGCGAAGAACAGCACACCGTTGACGTTGATCAGGGAGCGTGGGTTGGAGCCGGACAAGCCGACATTAATATCCTTAAGCAGCATCGTGCTGTCAGGCATGCCGTCGCTCTTCCACAATTCAGTGCCATTGACGCCATCGTTGGCAGTGAAGAACAGCACGCCGTTGACCTCGGTCAGCCACGAGGGGAATGAATCCCCGCCCGGGTTGATGTCCTTGACCAACACCGTGCCACTGGGTGTGCCGTCGCTCTTCCACAACTCGTAGCCGTTAACGCCGTTGTTAGCGGTGAAGAACGCCACGCCGTTGAAGTCGTACACGACTTCGAAGTCGGAACCGGATGGGCCCGGGTTGATGTCCTTGACCAGCATCGTGCCGCCGGTCGTGCCGTCGCTCTTCCATAACTCCCGACCGTTGACGCCATCGTCAGCCTCGAAGAAGAGCGTGCCGTTAACATTGACCAGGCCCCCAGGGCCGTAACCGGATGGGCCGGGGTTAAAGTCCTTCACCAGTATTGTGCCACCAGCTGTGCCGTCGCTCTTCCACAGATCCATGCCGTTGATGAAGAACAGCGCGCCGTTGAACTCGGTCAGGTTATGGGGGGAGTCTCCCGTATAGACCAGCATCGTGCCGTCGGCCGTGCCGTCGCTCTTCCATAGATCCACGCCGTTGACTCCGTAAGCGGTGAAGAACAGCGTGCCATTAACATCCGTCAGGAAGTTCGGAGATGAGCTAGCTGTGCCAGTGAAAATGTCCTTAACCAGCATCGTGCCCGCCGCTGTGCCATCGCTCTTCCATAACTCCCGACTATTGACGCCATCGTTGGCCGTGAAGAACAGCGTGCCGTTCACATTGGTCAGAAAAGTTGGGTTGGAAGCAGATGTGCCGGGATAAATGTCCTTCAGCAGCGCCGTACCCCCCGTTGTGCCGTCGCTCTTCCACAACTCAACCCCGTTAACGCCATCGTCGGCGGTGAAGTAAAGCGTGCTGCTGACGACCGTCAGGTTGCTGATCAGGCTGATCGTGGGTATCTCCGTCGCCTGGATATCCTTGACCAGGTACGGCGGGCCGCCGGTGGCCGCCGCGCTTTCAAAAACCGCCCCGGCCGGCCTGTTGACGCTGGCCGCTGCGCCGCCCGCACGCGCCAGGGCCCAGAGGAGGCCCAGGCCGAGCACTACACAAAGACCAAGGAGAAAAGATCTGCGTTTCATGGTGTACTCCTTGTTCAGACCCTAAGGGTCTCAGAGACCCTTAGGGTCTGGACGGAACTTATTCTTGGACGAGTCCTGAGAGCGATTTCCAGTGTGATTGACGGCCCGTCTGTCAACGGATGAAATGGATTTAGCAAGAAAAGGATATCTCATGGGCCGCGTATCACCAGGGGGAGAAACAGGCGGGGAACCAATATCACCTGACTCACAGTCGTAGTTTCGTTGTCGCGGTTGTCCGCAGGATTTGGGTCCAACTCAGTCCCTCTGACAATCGCAATGGTAAGCAACGTCGCCGGGACATTGGGAGTGACCACCACAATGGTGACTGTGACGCTGGCGTTGGCGGGCAAGTCCCCCAGGTTACAGATGATGGTCGTTGTCCCGGCACATGTGCCCTGGCTGGTCGCCGCCGAGACCAAAACCACGCTCGCTGAGAGCGTATCGGTAAGCACCACGCTGGTGGCCGTCGAGACGCCAGCATTTGTCACAAGAATGTTGTAGGTCAGCGATTGCCCAACCCCCACCGGGTCAGGCGAATCCAGCACCGTCACTCTCAAGTCGGCCTGGACGCCCACTTCGTAGGCCCCGATGTCGCACTGTACCCCCCGCGGCCTGGCGACGCCGCGCTGGTCGGTGGGCGCGCAGGTGGCGTTCTCGCCCGCGTCGAGCGCCGGGCTTTCGGGCAAGAGAGCGTGGGTGAGGGTTGGGCCGCCGTTGTCTTGCAGCGGGCCGAGGAAGGGGAGGGCATTCGTGATGTCGCCGGTCGTGGTGGTGATGGCGCAGTTGGAGGTCGTCCCAATCAGGTTGTGGCCCAGCGACGTGATGGTGCCGATGCAATCTGCTGCGGTATTGCCGGCCAGGATGGTGTTCTGCAACGTGACCGTGCCGCCGCACGTGCTTATCCCTGCCGTGTTCCCAGTAATCGTGCTGTTTTGGGCCGTTATCG
>DAOTXG010000360.1:0-3326 GCA_034435515.1 Anaerolineales bacterium | reverse complement strand
GGAACAAACAAATCCGGCTCAGCCAGAATCCAGGAAGGGATGCAGTCCTCTTTAGGCAAGAGAAACTCGAAAGTCCGATTCAAGCAACACTGCAAATCGTATTGAGTGTAGATACCTTTTCGGGCGGGTGTTACAGCTACATGCCCATAGGGCGAGAAAAGTGTCTGGAAGAGAGCGATTTGTTCAGGGCGGGTGTGACACACGCTACTGAAATCGAAGCGCTAAAAGGCCCCTCATGTGTGGGTGCAGCCCATAAATCACCTTGGCGGAATCCAATCAGATAAGCCTTTTCAATTGGGTCGCCGGAAAAGTCATGGCGCGGGTAACGCACTGTCGCAGTAGATAAATCCCGCCGGGCGATGCCGCATTTCTCCAAGCGCGCGTGAACTGTGGCTTGACCCACCCCAAACCGTTTTGCAATCCCGGCGAGGCTGAGACCTTCTATGACATACAGCCTTTCAAGCTCTTTGCAATCGAGCTGTGCTCGCGTCTCTTTAGGCGACCAGGGCTTACCACGCCGTGGGATGCCCAACTGTTTCATCCGATAACGGACGACCTCGTCTGAAACCCCGAAAAGCTCGCCGATTTCTTCCAGGGTCAGGCCCTGCTCATTGTAGAGCCTCTCAAATTCCTCACGAGAGACGTGAGACAGGCTTGACTCGGACATGGGCTTTTGTCTCGAAGCTTGTCATCGCCGTTAGGATTTTACCACAGGGGGAGAAGACGGATTTGCGGAATGGACGAATCAATACGCCTACTCCTCACATCCGTGCTCTACCCCCGCCTCTTCCTCACCCACAGCAATTTCTCCACCCGCGCGATGGCCTCTCCCTGCTCGTCCACCACGTCCACCGTAAACGTCGGCTCGACGGTTTCGCCGGCGTCCGCGTGGGCGCGGATATCGTCAACTGTCTCCAGCGGGATGTGGAAGGTGGCGAACACCGGCCCGCGCCCTGGTTTGAGGAACTGGATGCTCGCCGCCTTGTCCCAGACGACGTAATCCGCGCCCAACTGCTGCATGAGGAGGACGACGAAGAAGGGGTCGCACATCGCGTAGAGCGAACCGCCGAACTGTGTGCCGAACAGGTTGCGGTTATACCAGGTGAGCGCCAGCCGGACCTTGATCGCGCTCCAATCGGGGGCGACTGAGACAACCCGGATGCCTGCGCCGAGGAAAGGCGGATAGAGGCTGACGAAACGCATCTGCAGGCGCTGGCGCAGGGTGTGGGGGCGGGAGGCATTGACGATGGATGTCATGCCGCGCATTTTACCAGCCCAGGCAGGTCTTCAAGACCAGCTAGGTGTGAGCGCGCAGACAGACCGACGCGGTTTTGGAAACCGCGTCGGTCTCTGTGCGTGCTCCCGGGCAAATCTATTGGTACGCCAACCTGGTTTTGATGGATGGTAGTAGCGACTTTAGTCGCTTCCCTGGCTGGCCGGACGACTAACGCGAAGCGGTCACTACGAACCCGGCATTTATTCGCGCCGCCCCACGATCAGCACTTCGTCCAGGTAAAACGTGATTGGGCCGTGCAGCGGGTCGCCGGCGAACGTCGGGGCGAGCGACGCCAGCGCCGGGGTCGGCGCGTGCCGGAGCATCGCGCGCAGCTGGAGGCGGATGTGTCGGGGGACATTCATCCGGTCGCAGTGCTGCTCGAAATCCATCGGCTTTTTGAAAGTTTCGAGGTGTTCCACCCGGAGCCCGGCGGCGGCGAAGAACGCCTCCCACTCGCCGGGCGAGTACATCCAGTTGTGGCTGGAGTCGCGCAGTTTTTCGAGCGCGTTGATGTGCCGCGCGGCGGCGGCGGGCGCGGTGTTGTCAATCACCGCCGCGACGCCGCCCGGCCTGAGCACCCGCGCCATCTCGCGCGCGAATTGCGCGCAATCGGGGAAGTGATGCGGGGCCAGGCGGCAGGTCGCCAGGTCGAAATCGCCGTCGGCGAAGGGCAGGGCGACGGCGTCGGCCTCGCGGAAGGACACGTTCGTGAACCCTTGGCCCCGGATGAACTGCCCGGCGGCGGTCAGCATCTCCGCCGTCAGATCGGTGGCGACGACCTCGCGGACGCGCGCGGCGAAGGCCAGGGCGGTGTGCCCTCCGCCGGTAGCGATGTCGAGTGCTCGCCACTCCGGCCGGGGATTCACCAGTTCCAGCATCCGGTCGAGGCTTGCGCCTTGGGCGTGAACGGCGCTGGTCACGTAGTTCTGCGCATGCGCGCCGAACTGTTGCTTGACGAGATCGCGCGTGTCGGACATGGGGCGCTTCTCCTTCAGGGGCCGTCTGCAGACCCTAAGGGTCTCGGAGACCCTTAGGGTCTGCAGACAGTGTAGCACGAAGCACGCGCGGGAACATCCCCCAAAGCCCGAAGGCTGCAGGGCTTTTCCAAAGTCGTGGGAGGGATTTGTAATCCCGACCCTGATGGCATGCTGAGCGCCCTGTCGTGGTTGCAAACCACTCCCACGCCACATCAGGCGTTTTCAGTCAAGGGAAAATGGAAAAGCCCTGCCGAAGGCGGCCATCGGGTTTAACCTCAACCCCTTCCCCCTCTCCCCTCTCCCGCTGAGGCTTTTCCGGCTCTCCCGGCTTTGGCAGGAAGATGACTCACGGACGGAAGAAAACACGGACTTTGGGGATATGTTTCAACCCGTCAGTGTTCCTTTCTGTCCGTGAGTCAAGGTTTTCTTCCCCTTCAATCCTCCGCGGGGACGCGGACGGGGAGCAGATAATCACGAGGGAGAAGGGGGCCAGGGAGTGAGGGCCGCCTGTGGTAGAATTTGAGGCCTATGTTCAAGGAGAAACGTCATGACAGTCATTGATCCCGTCTGCGGCATGGAAGTGGAAACCGAGACCGCGAAGTGGAAGATGGATTATCAAGGCAGCACCTATTACTTCTGCGGGCCGGCATGCAAGCGTTCCTTCGAGAAGGAACCGGAGAAGTTCCTCAAGGAAGGCCCCTCGGTCAGCATGGGGCCAGAGGAACACCAGCACTAGAGCCAGCCCTGAAATGGCCGCGAGCGAGGCTCACCGCGAGCCTCGCATTGTTTTAGGGGAAATGTCCCGCCTATGAAACGCGAAGTCCAAGCCCTCATCAACCGCCGCCGCGCCCGCCTGGCGCCCTTCTTCTTCCTGGGCCTCGTCGGGCTGGTCTGCCTCGCCGGAGTCCTGATCGTGATCAGTTTCTTCACGACCGGCGCCGGGCAGTCTCTCCTGCGCACCGCCACGCCCACCCCGACGAATACCTTCACCCCGGCCCCGCCCACGCCCACGCCGCTGGCGACTGACACGCCGTCCTTGACCGATACGCCCACGTTTACGCCGGGGCCCTCCC
>DAOTXG010000359.1:0-3009 GCA_034435515.1 Anaerolineales bacterium | reverse complement strand
CAGGTTGGTTCAGCGCCACTCGGGTCAAAGTCGACCGATACGTAAAACCCGCCGTACAGCCCGGAGATGCTGTTTTTTCTGAGAGCGGCAAACGCAGTGTAGATCATACGACTAACATCCTGTCGGTTGAACCAATACAGCGGGAGTGGCGAAGATAAATCTTGCCCACCGCTGACACGACGCCATACCCCTGACCGCCAACACTTGAGGCATAGAGGTCGGAGTCCCAAACAACAACATTCCCCCCCTGGTCGGTATAGACGGCCTCGGCCCGGCCACTCCCAGCCTGGGAGACGGTAATATCACACCCCTTGATGTTGAGCGTTCCCGTGTCCGGGCCGCGCACGGCGTACAGTTCACTGGAGTTGTTGGCTGCGCGGCTGATGGTCAAGTTCTCGATGGAAGCCTGGTCTGCGCCAGTTATCTTGCCCGTCAGTTTGGTCATCTCCCTTGACCACCCCCTAAGCCTGACCTGGGCTACCATCGCGTGGTCGCCGCCGATAGAGATGGGCGGGAGCATGATGAGGTCTCCGGCCTCGGCTTCAGCCAGAGCTTGATCCAGGTCGAGCACCGAGTAGGAATACTGCGCCGTCAGCCCGCTTTGTATCCGCCAGACGTTGTGAGGGTAGAGCGTGTACACAGTCCCGGCATCCGCCTTGCCGTCGAGCATCCGGGCAATCTCTACCTTTGTGAAATACTGAGAGGGGTCAAACACCTCGGTTGGCAAGGCATCTGTCACGTCAGAGACGGGAGAAATGAGCGCCGTGGGCCGCGAGGCCTCATCCCACAGTAGGAAGACCGTGCTGTTCACGCTGAGATCGGACAAACTCCCAATCACCGGCACATCGTTCAAAACAGAACCGTTGGACGCGCGCACGCGGATACGGCTGAGGCCAATCTCGATGACGGTCGCCGTTTGCGGACGGTGAATCGTTTCATCGCGGATTGCGCCGCGCAACTGCTGAATTAGGGAGAATTCCAGTCTGCGGACGGTTGTCATATATCCTTCCGCCCCTCAACGGTCATTGACAGGTCGGGGCCGTCTTCGGTCAGGATGTAGCGATAGGACAGGCTGTTGATAATCATGGAGGCCGCAACCGCTTGATCCACTCCGGCCGTTGTGTAACTCACGTCGAACTTGTCTTCCAATTCGGCGCGCACGTCTGCCGCGCCCTCCACGCGGCGATAGTCAAGGCTCTGTTCAATCTCTTTGAAAAACAACTGCGCCATCGCCTGCGCCTGCCGTGCTGTCAATGTCGGTAGACTGAGCTCCGCAAACACCAGCCCGTACTTTTCGGCCAGTGAGTCCGAAATGACCTCGATGACCTCCTCGCAATTGATGTGCAGTGCGGTGGCAACCTGCTGATCGTCAAGGACGTTCATATCCGACACCAGCACGTCAGGCAGAGTGCCGAGGTCTCCGCCGCTGGTGTAACTGGCGCGAAGTACCTTGCCTGACCGCGAAAGCAATTTGATGCTACGATCCCGAATGACCTCGTTCAGGCCAACCAGCGCGTCCCGAAAGGCATCTAGCCGAATGGCCTCGCGCCATTCGTGCAGCTCAGGGATGCGTATCTTCCCAAAGGATACCGACATTCCATTGGCAACGTAAAGCGAGACGCGGCAGTGGTAGTCTATGAGATACCCCAAATCCGAGGCGTGTGTGTCGTGGAAAGTGACCGCATAAACACCGTCAACATAGACGGAAATGAAGTCGCCGCTAACGACAATGCGGAAGGATGGTCTAACTGATGAGCCTATCCAATGCCTAACAGTCTCCTGTTCAACCGCATCCCAAAACAGTCGGACGATGACGTAGGGGTTGGCGTGCTCAAACTCAACCGACAACTTTTCGAAGAAAGGACCATTGACCTGTTCGAGAAGGTAGGCCCGCACCTTATCGCCAGGGGACCACGCCAAAATCTCGAAATTGAGTTCAAACTGCTCGCGCGAGTAGTCGCCGGCCGGGAAGGTGTGCAGCGGGAAGATATTGCCGGTGTGTAGCGGCGTAGCCAGGGTTGCATCAAAGTAATACTTGCTGCCAAACTCGGGCGTCACGTTAGCCAGAGCGCATACAGCGGCAATCATGCCCTCGGTGGTCTTGTCCGCGACGAAGTCGTAATACTGAAACTCGTGGATGCGAACCACTGCGTCAGACTTGAGGTAGACAAGGGAGTTATCGGCGTGTGCTACGGCAATGGTGTCATTCGCGCCGCGCGCAGTAACCTTCAGGCAGGGCGCAATCACGGCCTGCATATTCTGATCATGGAGTTTGACGTACAGGTGCGGCGCCCAGCGCGATTGCCCGCCATTGTCATGCCCGCTTGGAGCGCAGTGAATGTCGGTGTGGGCGCGCGCCTCTGCCTCGGTGGGCCAACTGCCGCCCTGCGGCCAGTCGTCCTTGATAACATCCCAATCCATGACGCTATCATCAATGATCCACGAGGAGTAAGGCGTTGCGCCAACCGGGAAGACGATGCCGTAGTTGTTCAATTCACCCCGCGACGGTGCGGAGAGGGGCAACATGATGTAGTGCTCGTCCATGTCCGGCCGAGGGTCGTCCGGGTCCATGTTCCAGTAGCCGTAGAGCAGAGAGGAGCGCTTCAACTGCCCTCCGCCGTACCAGCCCGAGCCGGGGAAGCCGCCAGCAAAGGTCGTATTCTCCATCTGGTGAGAATGCTTCTTCAGGCCCGACCTGAATACCACCGGGCCGCTGTCGTACTTGATTGTGTTCGAGGCCGTCTTGCCGTTGAACGTCATCTCCTCATCTTCAATAAAGATCGTGCCGGAGGATGGGAACGTGGCCCAATCCAGGTCATTGTTCAACCGCAAGCAGACCGCGTGCGAAAGCGAGTCAATGCCGTAGGCGTGGAAACTCTTTGACCTCAGATGCACAAACAGCCCCACCTTGCCGCGCCCCGTCTTTGTTGGCACATAGGGGAGGTTGGGCCGGTTCGAGTAGAGCGCACCGCCCCAATCTGTGCTACTGGCTGGCTTCAGCCAGAAAAC
>DAOTXG010000358.1:0-12502 GCA_034435515.1 Anaerolineales bacterium | reverse complement strand
CGGCGCTGGCGATCACGCAGTCGGGGGAGACGGTGGACACGCTGGCGGCGATGGAGGAAGCGCGCGGGAAGCGGGCGACCGTGTGGACCATCGTCAACGTGGTGGGGTCCGAGGCCCGCCGGGTTGCAGGCGGCCACATCGCCATGCAGGCCGGGCCCGAGATCGGCGTGGCGTCCACCAAAGCGTTTACGACCTCGGTGGTGGATCAATATCTCCTGGCGTGTTATCTCGCGCAGTTGCGCGGCACGGTGAGCGCCAAGCAACTGCGGCAGTGGGTGGGCGACCTGGCGCGCCTGCCCGACCTGATGGGGCGCGCGCTCGACCGCGACGGTGAGGTGAAGGCGCTGGCGGAGCAGTTGTTTGAATACAAACACGCGCTGTATCTGGGGCGGGGCCTGCAAATGCCGATTGCGTTGGAAGGCGCGTTGAAGTTGAAGGAGATTTCGTACATCCACGCCGAGGGCTACCCGGCCGGCGAGATGAAGCACGGGCCGATTGCGCTGATTGACCGCGAGATGCCGGTGGTCGCGTTGTGCCTGAAGGACGCGGTGTACGACAAAATGCTTTCGCAGGTGGAACAGGCGAAGGCGCGCGGCGGCAAGGTGATCGCCATCGCAACGGATGGCGACGAACTGCTGGCGGCGAAGGCGGATCGGGTCCTGTACGTGCCGGAGGCCCCGCCGCTGCTCCAGCCAGTGCTCTCGGTCATCCCACTGCAGCTGCTGGCGTATCACATCGCCGTGCGGCGCGGGACGGACGTGGATCAGCCGCGCAACCTGGCGAAGAGCGTGACGGTCGAGTAGGTCAGACCCTGAGGGGCCCTGGTGCTAATTCACAAATTCACAAACGCTCCCACAGACCCTAAGGGTCTCAAAGACCCTTAGGGTCTGTGAGGAAGGTACTAGTACCGGGGTCACGAGAGCCTGGGAGGCGACCGGGCAGCCAGGGGCGACAGGGGGGTACCATGATAAATTTCGCTATCCTGACGATTCCCTTACTATATGTTACGAACAGCAAGTAGTCGAATATAATGAAATTGAGATTGACAACGGGTATAAAATTAGTATGAGGGAAAAGGGTGAGTATCCTGGGGCGGCAGAGCGCGGTGTAGTAAACAGCAGAGATATTCAGATCAGCCTCAGGGGGGGCGACGGAGAAAGGAGGACAAGGTTTCAGGAGGCATAAGATATTATTCCATTCTTCACAAACTGCTTCGAGCGCCATAGAGATAACATTCACAATTGCGACAACAACTAAGGAGATTAGTCATGCTTACTGTTTTCAACCAGATGAAGGCCTACCTGCCCAAAGGTGAAAAGGGCCAGGACGCCGCCGAGTACGCGCTGCTCATTGCGCTGATTGCCATCGTGATCATCGGCGCGGTGACCCTGCTCGGCTCAAACATCGACGCCATCTTCACCCAAATCGCGAACACGATCTAAGCCGCGAGCGGACTGGCCGGGTTGACGGTCAACGCCAGCCGGGCCAGCGTTGCACGACGACGGATGGAAGTGGAGCATGGTCGCCGCGACCAGGCCCCCGGGAGTGGCGGCCATGTCTCTCTTTATTGTTTTTATTTACTCTTATTCAAACCGTCCCGCACTGCTCCTGTTTGCGGAACAAGGAGAGCGTATGATGGTAGATCAATTGGCGCGGTGGATGACGCCGCCGAACGAACGCGGGCAGGATGCGGCAGAGTACGGGCTGCTGGTGTCGCTGATCGCCGTCGTCATCATCGCCGCGGTCACGCTGTTGGGCAGCAACGTGGCTGCCATCTATAGCTGGATTGCGACGAATTTTCCGTGAGGCAACTGTCACAGGTGAAAGAGATGCTCAATCGGTCGCGCTCGAGACAGGAACGAGGGCAGGAGGTGGTGGAGTTTGCCATCCTCCTCCCGGTGTTGATCTGGATGCTCTTCGGCATGTTGGACTTTGGCCGCGTCTATTTCTCGGCGATTACCATCACGAATGCGGCGCGCGTGGGCGCGCGGTATGGCATTATTTATCCGGATGACACGGGGGGGATCACCGCGGCGGCTCAGGCGGAAGCCCAGGGCTCGGGGGTTGATTTGACCGACGCGACGGTCAGCACGATTGAGTTGAGCTGTCCGGACAGCCTGACCCCGACGGCCCTGCCGTGCGATTCGGGCACGCCGGTGCGGGTCACGATTACCTACCGGTTCAGCCTGATCCTGACGGCGTTTCTGGCCGAGCCAGAAATCGAGATTGTTCGTTCTGCGGAGATGATGGTGCCATGACGAAGCAATCGCACTTTCGGGCGGGGGCAAGCCTCGCCCCGGCTGAGCGCGGGCAGGAACTGGTCGAGTTTGCCTTGACCTTTCCCGTCCTGTTCATGCTGCTGATGGGCATCCTGGACATGGGCCGGGCCACGTTCTATAATAGCGTGCTGTACAACGCGGCCCGCGAGGGCGCGCGCTACGCCAGCATTTACCCGAGTGACGACGTCGGCATTCAGGATACGGTGAAGGCTAAGGCTGTCGGCCTGGATCTCAACACGCTGACGATTGTCACGTCCATGCCGGACGGCGATAACATTCGAGTCGCCCTGACCTATCAATTTGCCCCCATCACGCCGATCGTCGCCTCAGCCTTCGGCGCGAGCGAGGTCACGGTCAGCAACCAGGCGACGATGCGGATTGAGGACTAATGGCTTCCGCCGGGGGCCGCCCACACTTCACCCGACGAGGAGGTCGCGCATGAACTCACGGTTGCGTTCCGAACACGGTCAGAGCCTGGTCATCGTCACCCTGTTGCTGCTGGCGCTGGTCGGCATGTTGGCGCTGGCTTTCGACGGCGGCAACGGCTTTTTTCAGCGCCGCATCGCGCAAAACGCCTCGGACGCGGGGGCGCTGGCCGGCGCGCGCGAGTTGTGCGTCAGCGGCTTGCCCGACGAGGCGGTCGCCAGCGCCCTCAACTATGCCGTGGACCGGAACGGCGCGCTCGAGGCGAACGCCACCGTCGAGTACAATCTGATCACGGTCAACAGCTTCATTACCTTCCCGACGACCTTCGGGAACGCGCTGGGCCGGTCGGAGCTGGTCGCCAGCGCGACGGCCGTCGCCGGCTGCTTCCTGCCGCGGAGCGCCACCGGCCCGCTCCCGGTCGCGTGGTCGTGCCGCCCGCCCGAAGGCGGGGTCATCACCGATACCTGCGCCATCCAGTACGGCGAGGACCATCGCTACTACGTCATGGACTCGAGGAACGTCGGCGACGACGTCCTGTGCGCCGACCCGCCCAACTCGGGCTTGCCCAGCGGCGCGCTCGACTGCGACTACGACGACGACGGCGTCGACGACGCATACGCCGGCGGCGACCGCAGCTGGCTGGACCTGAATGGCGGCGGGGGCGGCGCCAGCGAGCTGCGCAACTGGGTGCTGGGCGAGGACGATGAGGAGGTGACCGTCTACACCCACTGGTGGCTGGAGGGCCAGCCGGGGAATGACAACGCCGTCTACTTCGCGGCGGAGGAGCGGAGGCGGAACGACCCCCGCGTCATCGTTCCCATCTTCGACAAATATTGCGAGGGTGAGCCAGAGACCTTCTGTGGCGTGGCCCCGGATATCTACGACGACGAAGACGTGACGATTTACGGCAGCGGCATCTCGTCGCTCTACTACCACATCATCGGCTTTGCGATTTTCAACATCACCTGCGTCCACTCCGGCCCTTTCAAATGCGACCCGCCGAACGGCATCTCGGGGGGCGAGGCCAGGAGCCTCAAATGGATCGAGGGGTGGTTTGAGAAAGGGACGATAGGCGGACTGGGCGGCGGCGGCGGCGGCGGTGGGATGGACGCCGGGAGTTACGTGTTGTATCTGGTACAATAGGGGCATGATGGAGCAGGCCAATTCCTATGAGTATCGGAAGGAACAGAGACATTGAGACGCCGAGGGATACTATTAGCATTGGTGGGGATTGCGCTGCTCGTCGTCGGCGTCTTGTTCGTGAGCGTCATTCTCCGGCAGACGGTCGCCCGGCCCGTTGAGCCGACCGCCCGCCCGCCCATCACCGTCCCGGTGGTGGTAACCACGCGCGATATTCCCCTGCGGACTCTGCTGAAAGAGAGCGACCTGGCGCTGATTCAGGTGCCCGTCGAGCTCGTCCCCTTGAACGCCGTGAGCGAGGTGAGCGCGGTCGTCGGCAAGATCACCAAGATCCCCCTGGTGGCCGGCGAAATGTTCATGCGCCACCACCTGGCCGACCCGACGAAAGTCACCGGGCAGGACCTGGCCTTTCTGATCGGCGACGACCAGGTCGTCATGGCCTTTCCGGCCACCGACCTGATGAGCCAGATCAACGTCCTCAAGCCGGGCGACCTGGTGGACATCCTGGTCTCGGTCAACATCCCCGTCCTCCCCTCCGAGCAGCAGGCGGCCAACGACCGGGACGCGGCGCCGGAGGACCGGTTGTTCACCTTCAACGCCCTCCAGCGCGTCGAATTGTCGGCGATCGTGGTCGAGATTCAGGAGACCGACCGGGCGCGGACGACGACGGCGAGCGGTTCGCGCACCGCCTTTGGCGGGGCCCAGCCCACGCCCACGCCTTCGCCGACCCCGGAGTTGTCGGAGATTAAGACGCGGGCGATCCTGGTGGCGCTCGCGCCCCAGGACGCGTTAGTACTGAAGCACCTGCTGGACGCCGGCGGCGTCGTGGACATCGTGCTGCGGGCGCCGACCTCGGCGCAGACCTTCCAGCTTAACCCGGTCACCTCCGAGTACCTCAAAGACCGGTACGAGTTGGTCATTGAACGGTAAACGATTTTCTAATCTAATGGGGGGCGACGCGCTTACGGAAGGAAACGAACGTGCCTGACATAAATCGCACCCGAGTTTTAGCCCTGGTCGAGGCCGGGCCCATCGAACTGCAGATCACGGCGGCCCTCAGCAACCAGCCGGATTTGGAGTTGGTGGATATTTTGTCCTCGCTCGACAAAGCGGCCCAGGAAATTCGCGCCGCCCGGCCGGACCTGATCCTGGTGGATCACCAGATTAACGGGCAGCCCACGCTCGATACGCTGGACGAGCTGGCTCTGCAATTTCCGGCGACGGCCCTGGTGGCCATCCTGCCCGCCAACGACCCGGTGCAGGCGCAGCAGGTGATGCTGGCCGGCGCGCGCGCCTTCATCATCCAGCCCTTCACGCAGGTCAACCTGCTGAGCACGCTCCGGCGCGTGCGCGACCTGGAGGCCCGCCGCCACCAGCCGGCCGCCGCGGCCGCCTCGCCGACGGCGGCCGCCGGCAACCGGCCGCTGCACGTCCTCACCGTCTTCAGTCCCCGCGGCGGGGCGGGGTGCTCGACGGTGGCGCTCAACCTGGCCATCGCCCTGCGCGAGGAGACGGATCAGCGCGTGCTGTTGATGGAGGGCAAGCTGCTGTTCGGTCACCTGGGCCTGATGCTCAACCTGCGCCACGCCAGTTCCATTGCCGACCTCGTGCCCCACATGCACGCCCTCGAAGACGCGATGGTGCGCGAAGTCGTCGCCGACCACAGCTCGGGCGTCCAGGTGCTGCTCGGCCCCAGCGGGCTGGAGGTCGCCCAGGGCATTCGCCCGGAGGCGCTCTACAACATCGTCAGCGGCCTGCGCCCCCTGTACGATTTCATCGTGATTGACGCCGGGAATTTCCTTAGCGAAAATACGGTCACCCTGCTCGACGCGGCCGACCGGGTCCTGCTCGTCGCCGTGCCCGACCTGGCCGCGCTGCACGACACCACCCGTTTTGTCCGGCTCAGCCGCTCGCTGGCGTATCCGGAAGGCAAGGTGAACATCGTCCTGAACCGGTCGGGACTGCTGGGCGGCGTCAGGACGAATGACATCGAAACGGCGCTGCGCCACGAAGTGTTCGCCCACATCCCCGACGACGGGCCGAACGCGCTGCGCAGCCTCAACCGCGGCATTCCGCTCATGTTGAAGTATCCCCGCAGCCCGGCCAGCCGGGGCTTCCAGCAGCTGGCCAAGCGGCTGGCCGCCGTCGGCGTCGAGGAGGCGGCCGGGGCCGCCCCCAGCCCGGCGAAGTCCATTCTGAAAGGGCGGGCGCGGCCCGCGGGCGCGCGGGCGGGCAAGGCCGCCGTGACCTAGGAGGGGCAACCCTCGGGGTTGCCGGCTGTCATGACTACTGGAACGATCGTCGTCATCTTAATCGGGCTGTTCGTGCTGGTGGGGGGCGGGCTGGCGGTCGCCGGCTTCTCCTCCGGCCTGGCGAGCAGCGATCCCTTGCGGGACCGGATTCAGGCCTACGCCGCCATCGGGGATGTCGGCGCCCGCCGTGAGCGGGGCCGGGGCCGCTCCACCCTGGTCCGGCTGCGGCTGCGTTTGAACGCCATGCTCTCCGCGCTGGCCTCAGCCAACTTGAACCTGCAGCTGGCCCGGGCCAACTGGCCGATCACCGTCCAGGAGTTTCTGGTCATCCGCTTGGGAGGAGCGCTGGTCGGCCTGGCGCTGGGTTGGCTGCTGGGGCGCGCCCTGATCTCCGGCGTGGGGCTGGCCCTCCTCGCCTATATGCTGCCGAGCATGCTCTTGCAGCGCGGCATCAGCCGCCGCCAGACGGATTTCACCAGGCAGGTCACCGACGTGCTGGTGCTCCTCACCGGGGCCGTGCGCGCCGGCTACAGCCTGCTGCAAGCCATGGAGGTGGTGGTGCGGGAGATGAAGCCCCCGGCCTCCGACGAGTTCGGCCGGGTGGTGCGCGAGGTCGGCCTGGGGGTGCGCCTGCCCGAGGCGCTGAAGAACCTGGCGCTGCGGATGCAGAATCCCGACCTGGACCTGGTGGTGACGGCCATTGACATCCAGTACCAGGTGGGCGGCAACCTGGCCGCCATCCTCACGGCGATTACCGAGACCATCCGGGAGCGCATTCGGCTGTTCGGCGAGATCCGCGTGCTGACCACGCAGCAGCGCTACAGCAGTTACATGCTCTCGGTGCTGCCGGTCGTCGTCGCCGGGATCCTGTTTGTGATCAATCCGGGCTACATGATGCGCCTGTTTGCGCGCGACGCGATCTGCTTCCCCATCGGGGCCATCATCGGCATCTTCATTGGACACCTCACAATCCAGCGCCTCTCGAAAATTGAGGTGTAGCGGCCGGCCATGGGCAGGGCATCCCCATGCCCTGCGGCTGAAGCCGGGAGTGGTGCTATGCCAGCCATCTTCTCATCCCCTGTAATCACTTCTCTCGCCGGGCTGCTCTTCGCCCTGGGCGGCCTGCTGCTCGTGGTGTTGGGCATGCGTTCGGCCTCGACCACGGAGGACGCGGTGCGCCTGCGCGAATACGTGATGGAAGAGTCCCTGGGGGCGTTCGGCCCGGTCCCCCGGTTGACTTTCCGGCAAGCCGAATTAGCCGGTTCCTTGCGCAACCGCCTGGTCACGCCCGTGTTCCGGCGTGTGGGCCGGCTGCTGGGGAGTCTGACGCCCACCCGGCTGATCGGGGATTTGCAACGCCAGCTGGCGGCGGCGGGCAACCCGTTGGGCCTGGGCCCGCGGGAATTCTACAGTCTGCGCCTGATCTGCGGCGTGGTCGGCATCGTGCTCGCGTTTGTGATTTTCCGCGGGGGGATCACCCAGCGCCCGCTGGCCACGGCGCAGCGTCCCCTCGCGGCGACGGCCAGCGCCCGCGCGACCCAGGCCAGCGCCGCGCCCTCGATCAACTTTTCGAGCCTGGTGGGCAGCGCGATAGCGGTTTATGGCGGCCTGTACCTGCCCAAGGTCTGGCTGCGCGGGCGCGTCAAGGCGCGGCAGGTCACGATTCGCAAATCCCTGCCGGACGCGCTCGACATGTTGAGCGTGTGCGCCGACGCCGGGCTGGGTTTCGACCAGGCCCTGCAGCGGGTGAGCGAGCGGTGGAAGACCCCGCTGGGCGCGGAGTTTGGGCGCGTGGTCGCCGAAATGCAGATGGGCGTGCAGCGCCAGGCAGCCCTGCACAACCTGGCCGACCGGGTGAACGTGACCGAATTGAACAGTTTCGTAGCAGTCATCGTCCAGTCCGACCAGCTGGGGATGAGCATCGTCCAGACCCTGCGCGCGCAGGCCGAGCAGATGCGGGTGGAGCGGCGGCACCGGGCGCAGGAGGAGGCCCGCAAAGCGCCCCTGAAAATGTTGTTCCCGATGCTGTTATTCATTTTCCCGTCGATGTTCGCCGTGATCCTCGGCCCGGCCATCCCGCAGATCAACGCGTTCTTCGTGACGCTGCGGGAGACGGTGAACCGATGAGGGAAACGTTAAGGAAAGGTATGTGGCATGACTGAGGTGATCGAGCCTCACCAGAGAGACCCGGAATTTCACGCGGCGCTGCGCTCCTTCCAGCAGGGGGATTGGGAGGCAGGGTTGAGCCGCATTGCCCAGTTGATGGAGCGTTATCCGCTGGATCACGATCTGCGCCTCCTGAACCAGGAGATGCAGCTGCGCGCGAAAGTGGACGAGAACGAGCAGGAGGAGCTGCGGCAGGCCAAACGCCGCCGCTACCAGCAGTGGGGCAAGCGGCTGGCGCTGTTCGTCGTCGCGGCGGCGCTGGCGGTGTGGGGCATGCGCTCCTATTCGACGTGGCTGCAACAGCAGGTCGCCCTGGCCAGCGCAGCCGCCCGGCAGCAGCTGCAGGAGGCCGACCTGACGGCGAGGATGATTGACGCCCGGGCTCTCTTGAGGGCGGGCCGGCCCACCGAGGCCCGGGCCAGGCTGGCCGAAATCGCCGAGATCAACCCGCAGTTCCCGGGCCTGCAGGAAGCCCTGGCCCAGGCGGAGATCGCCGCCACGCTGGACGCGCAGTATGCCGAGGCGACCGTGCTGCTTCAGAATCAGGAGTGGGACAAGGCGCTGCTCGTGTTTCAGGCGATTGCGGACAAAAACTCGGCCTACAAAGACGTCGCGCTCCAGATTGCCGCTATCGAGAAACGAAAACTGCTGGAGGAAACCCTGGCCGACGCCGACGAAAAATTTAACGCCGGGGTCTGGGTGAACGCCGTCGCGGCCTACGAAAGCGTCCGGTCGCTCGACACGGCTTACCAGACGGAGCAAGTCGAGGAGCGCCTGTTTACCGGCTACGTGAACTCGGCCCGGCAGGCGCTGTTTGGCCAATCCGACTCGCTGGAGGCGCTGCGAACGGCGGAAGGGTATTTCCGCAAAGCGCTGGCCCTGCGCCCGCAGGACCCCGGCGTGAAAACCGAACGGGAACTCGCCCGGTTGTATTTGAAAGCGCAGAGGGATTTCGCCGCCAGCCAGTGGGTGGACGTGATCACCGCGCTGGAGATCGTCTTCAGCCTGGATCCGAATTACGCCCAGGGCACCGCCCACCAGACCCTGTACGAGGCCTACATCGCCGACGGCGACGCCCTGATGGCCAGCGGCGAGCACGAGACGGCGCTCGCCGATTACCAGAAGGCGCTGGCCATGGCCGAGCAGGACAAGGAAGCCGTCCTGCGCCTGTACGAGGCCAATCTCAAAGCCGGCGAGGCCGAAGCCGCGCAGAAAAATTACGAAACCGCCGTCAATTACTACCGCACCGCCATCGAGCTGGGCGGCCTGCGCGACCGCGCCCAGGACAACCCGGTGTTGACCGTGGCGTTGCAGGAGGCGGACGAGTACGTCGAAAAGTCCAACTTCCCCGTCGCGTTCGAGCGTTACGTGCGCGCCGTGCGGACCGCCGACCTGTCGCAGGCCACGGTGATCCACGTGGTGCAGGCGGGCGAATATCTCACCCTGATCGCCAGCCGTTACCGCTCGACCGTCCGGGTGATTGTCCTGGCGAATGACATTGCCAATCCCAGCCGGATATACGAAGGCCAGGAGTTGATCATCCCCGTGCTGCCGTGAGCCCAACTAGTTACGCAATACGCAATACGTATCACGTATTGCGTATTGCGTATTCCGTATTGCGTAAAAGCAAGCCGAACTTGACAGAATAGGAAAGACGAGATGTTCACTAATCGCCCTGCTTTACAAACCCGTCCAGGCATCGTCGAGGCGGCGGCCGCGGCGACGACTGCGACGCGCGTCACCGCCGACGCCTATCACATCCGCGACCGCGTGCAGGCCAAACTGCTGAGCGAGACGCAGGGGGAAGTCAACCTCAGCCACCTGGCCCAGATGCGCCAGGTGATCGAGACGTTCTTCAACCAGGTGCTGGCCGAAGAGAGCCTGATCTACATGCGCGCCGACCGCCAGCGCCTGTTGGAATGGGTCATCTCCGACATCCTGGGCTACGGGCCGCTGGAGCCGCTGCTGCAAGACGACTCCATCACCGAGGTCATGGTCAACGGCCCGAGCGCCGTCTACATCGAGCGCGCCGGCGTCATCGAAAAGACCGAAGTGGTCTTTGAAAACGACGCCCACCTGATGCGGATCATTGACCGCATCGTGTCGCCGCTGGGACGGCGCGTGGACGAGGCCTCGCCGATGGTGGACGCCCGCCTGCCCAGCGGCTTCCGCGTGAACGCCACCATCCCGCCGCTGACGCTGGAAGGCCCGGCGCTGACGATCCGCAAATTCGCGCGCACCCCCTACACGGCGCAGGACCTGATCGCCAACGGCTCGATGAATACCGGGCTGGTGGTGTTCCTGAGGGCCTGCGTCGAAGCGCGCGTCAACATCCTCATCTCCGGCGGCACCGGCAGCGGCAAGACCACACTGCTCAACGTGGTGTCGGCCTTCATCCCCTCGCGCGAGCGCATCATCACCATCGAGGATACGGCGGAACTGCAGCTGAAGCAGGAACACATCGTGCGCATGGAGAGCCGCCCGCCGAACATCGAGGGCAAAGGCGAAGTGGCCATCCGCCGTCTGGTGATCAACGCGCTGCGCATGCGGCCCGACCGGATCGTGGTGGGCGAGGTGCGCGGCGGCGAAGCGCTGGACATGCTCCAGGCGATGAACACCGGCCACGATGGCTCGATCACCACCGTCCACTCCAACAGCCCGCGCGACACGCTGCGGCGCATTGAGACCATGGTCTTGATGGCCGGCATGGAACTGCCGCTCAAGGCCATCCGCGAGCAGGTGGCCTCGGCCATCCAGCTGGTCGTGCACGTGGACCGGATGCGCGACGGCACGCGCAAGGTCGTCCAGGTCGCGGAGGTGCAGGGGATGGAGGGCGACAGCATCATCATGCAGGACATTTTCCTCTACGAGCAGACCGGCGTCATGAACGGGCGCGTGGTGGGCGCTCTGAAGCCCACGGGCCTGCGGCCCAAGTTCGCCGACAAGTTCGCCGTCAACGGCATCGAGCTCCCGGCCGACATCTTCGGCGCGCCGCCCAGCAGTTAGAAGCCGCGCGCCGCCCCTCAGGGGGGCGCAGCCTGGCTCACCCGCCTCATGTCTTCAGCCCGCAGCCAGCATGAATAACGTCGTCGAGCTGACGCCGCCTGTCTCACGCTATGCGCGCGCGGTCGAGGCCATCGCCGGCTGGCTGAAACCGGGACGCCTCAAAGTCTATCCGACCGCCATCACGGCGCTGACGTTTGCGGCCTGGGGCGTCAGCCAGGCCCTCGGCCCCGGCCTGACGGACGTCTCCAGGATCATCGTCGGCGCGGACTTCGCCGAGTTTTACACCGCCGGCCGTTTTTTCCTCGACGGGCGGCTCGCCGCGCTCTACGATTTTTCGGCCCAGCAGGCTTTCCAGGCCGGCCTGGTCGCGCCGGTCACCACGAGTAGTTTTACGGCTTTCGTCTACCCGCCGTTCACGGTCGTCCTGTTTGCGTTGTTTGCCTGGGACGGCTACGTCGCCGGCCTGCTCTTGTGGTGGGGGGCCGGGTTGCTGGCGCTGGGGATTGCGCTGCACCTCTTCCGGCAGGAATGGCTACGGGACCGCGCCCCTTCCCTGCGGCGGCTGTTCTGGACGAGTTTCCTGTTCTATCCCACGCTGGCCTGGTTTCTTTACGGGCAAAACACGGCCTTGACGCTGCTGCTGTACACGCTGACGATCGTCGGATTGCGGCGCGGCCGGGACCTGGCGGCCGGGGTGTCTTTAGGGCTGCTGCTGTATAAGCCGCAATTGGCGATGGCTCTGTGCCTTGTGCTCCTCGTCCAGCGGCGTTGGCGCGCGCTGGTCGGCGGAGCGCTCGGCGCTGGCCTGTGGCTCGCCGTGGGTTTCTGGCTCAGCCCGCGGGCGATGGGGGAGTTTATGCGGCTGGCGCCCTCCCTGCCGGAGCTGGAGCGCAGCCTGCTGATTCATCATTGGGGGCTGAGCAGTTTTTTCGGGTTTGCGACGCTCCTGCTCGACGGCTGGCAGCGGCAGAGCGCCGACCTGCTGGCGGCGGCGCTGACCGTGGGGGGGCTGATCACGATGATCGCCTGGTGGCGGCGCGCCCGCTGGGCCCCAGGCACGCCAGCCTGGGATTGGCGGCTGGCGGCGACGATGGCGCTGGGGCTGCTGATCAGCCCGCATTTATTTCTCTACGACTTGATGCTCTTATTGCTGCCGCTTGGCATTGTGTGGAGTTACTATCCGGCGGGGACGGAGGGCCGGCCGCTGGATAGGGGGCCGCTGTTGGCCTGGAC
>DAOTXG010000357.1:0-3216 GCA_034435515.1 Anaerolineales bacterium | reverse complement strand
GCCCACAGGCTCAACGGTCTCCACCCATTCGCGCATCTCCGGCGGGTGGACGCCCATCCGCTCCAGGCTTTGGGCCGTGAACACGGCGTACCCCGTCCAGCCGGTCGCTTCGCCGACGCCGTTCTTGAGCACACGCTGTCGCACCAGACTCACGTCCAGGCCGATCAATTCGTCGGCGCTGGCGATTTTTTGCAGGGTATACGCGCCGTGGTGCGCCATGAATTTCAGGTCGAGCGAGGGAACCGCTTGACAGGCTTTACAGGTGCAGGTAGTGCGGCGGCGGATAGACTCCAGCCGGTCTTTGAAGGCCGTATAGGCCGCCTCGACCAGTTCCAGCAGAGTCTCGCCGCGCGTCACGCGGCCCTCAGGCGCATAGGCGAATACGGCATCCCCTTCGAGTTGCGCAACGGTCAGGAGAGGCCCAACTCGCGCCACGATCAGTTCGAGCAGTTCACGGAGGATGTCGTCGGCGTGCTCCAATTCCACGCCCGCGAGGTAGGCGGTGAAGCCGGAGATGTCGGCGAGGAGGAGGTAGCCATGCTGGGTTGTGGCATCCACGCTTTACTCTCCTTCCGCCTTCTTCTGGCTCAGTTGATGCTGGAGCGTGGCCAGTACGTTGGCGCCGATCCCGACCACGAAGTAGCTCAGCAAACTCACCGGGCTTAATTTCACGTTGGGCAGATGACTGAAGCGCGGTTGCTCGACGCGGCCCAACGCCCGTTTGACGGCGTAATCGTTAAACCGATTGGCTAAGGCCAATAACTCTGCGTTGTCGGGTGAGGGCGGGGCCGGAGCGGGCCGCGGTGGGAGGGGTGTGGCGTCGCCCGCCGGGTAATAAACGCGCACGCCCACCGGGCCGAGGCCCTCGGCCTCTTCAGTGCGCGTCTCTAGCGGGCTGTCCCCAAGCCCGCCGCTCAAGGCATAGAACTGTTCGGTGAGCAGGATGTACTCTTTGGCCGGGATGGTATTCTTGAGCAGGCGGTGAATGAGAATGACATTCTCGCCCGCCAACTCCTCGAATTGCCGGATTTTTTTGATGGCCACCTCGCCCACGTGGAGAAACGCCTTGAGCCTGAGTTCCGCGATGTGGTTGCACCCTTCGCACCGGCAGGTGTCGCAGGCAATCAACGCGTGTTCTCTGGCGCGGAAGGCTTCAAAGAACGCCGTCACCTGGCGGAGGATGTCTTGCGCGGCGGCGCTAGCCCGGCTGTCGTCGTCGAGCGCGGCGTACAGGAACGCCGCGTCGCCTTCCAGTTTGCTCAGGGTGAGCGGGAACTCCGCGACGTCAATCACCGCTTCCAGCAGTTCGGTGACGATGGCCTCGGCGTGCAGAAGGCTCATGGTGTGCACGCGCATGAAGCGGGTATAGCCGCTGATGTCGGCCAGCACCAGGAAAACCTTTTTGATCTCCATATTCGAACCTCCTCGCGGGAGTCGCGCCGCTTGAAGACGTGGCGATGGCATCCCTATGCCATCGCAAAACCAGACTAACTTCGTCCATATTGTATACCAGAGCCGAAAAACAAACCTCCCGAAGGTTCTGGGCCTTCGGGAGGTTTGCTCTGTGTTTCACTGATCGTACCAGAGCCTGCGCGGCGACCTGGCTGGCCTCCCCTCCAGCCAGCGCCGGACGAACTCCTGCAAGGCTTGCCGCCACAAGGGAAGGCGAATATCCCGCCAGGCCGCCTCAGCCGACGGGGCATCCGCCGGATGAGGGCTGTATTGCTCGGTGACGTACTGTACAGTGATGGTCTCCACCCCCTGCCGGACTCGCGGCAGCGTCTGGCCGAGCGCCGCCGCCCGCTCGTGCGGTGTGAGGGTGAGCGGGAGATTCAGCCCCAGCCAGCGCGCGGCGCGTTCCAGTTTCAGATAGGCGGCGGTGACGACCGACGGCAGTGGCAGGCCGCGCCGCCGCATCACCCATTCCCCGGCCGCACCCAGGCTTTCCCAGCCGATGATTCCAAAACGCAGCATCAACGCCACGCCGGCACTCGCCAACACGATCAAAACTGCTCCCACGATCAGCGTGTTTGACAGAATGTTCTGTGCCAGCACTAGCCAGCGGGTTAGAGGATCAACGGGCGAGGCCGGCTGGGGCCCATGCTCCAGATCTTCCTCCGCCAGATCGCGCCCCAGGCGCTCTTCGGCGTCGGGCGACGTCAGCGCGCCGCTGTCGTCGGAGGCGATGAGCCGCTCGGGCCGCGCCAGCGGCGGCTCGGAAGCCGTCGGCTCAAATTCCACCCAGCCGTAGTTGGGGAAGAACACCTCCGGCCAGGCGTGCGCGTTCCGCTCGAGCACGTGATAGAGGCCGGTCTTGGGGTCAAAATCGCCCTGCGCCATGCCCACCGCCAGCCGGGCCGGGATGCCCAGCGAGCGCAGCAGGATCACTTCGGCGGAAGCGTAGTAGTTGCAATAGCCCCGGCGCGAGGTGAAGAGCAGATAATCTATCGGGTCCACATCGGGCGGCGGAGCGCCAATCTCCAGGTCATACGTAATGTTCCGGCGCAGCCAGTTAGTAATCGCCTGCGCCTGATCGAAGGGGTTATCGGCGCCGGCGGCTTGCACAATTTGTCGGGCCAGCGCGCGGGTGCGGTCGGTGATGGCGTCGGGCAACTGCAGGTAACGCGCGGTCACCCACTCCAGATAATCCGTCTCATCCTCGCGCAGGCTTTGCTGGTCCGCCACCGAGACTGAGGCAGTCACCTGGTAGGACTCTCCCCGGCGCACAAAGGCCGGCGACAGCACCCGCACCGAGACGACGTCCGCCGCGCCGCCGGGAGCGTAAGTCAATTCATACGTGGCGACGCGATTCACGCGCCAGGGCTGCGACGGTGTATATAAGCGGCTGGCAGCGCCGACGTACGACCGAATGTTGGCGGTGACGTCGCGCCGTTGGCGATAGATCGGCAGGCGCAGCAGGTCAGTCTGTTTATATTCCTTGAACTCGACTTTGGTCGTCTGCCAGCGGCCGTCGTCGTACTCGTCGTAGGCCTGCATGCGCCAGTAGTAGCGCGGCGCGACGACCAACCCCAGCCCCTCCGCGCCCGGCTCGAACTCGTCCGTCGGGCCGATGGCGATGTCCATGATCGGGCCGTCGCCGAGGTGCGAGGCGCCGCCCAGGATGAGCGAGTCGCCGTAGAAGTCGTTGACGTTCTGGCCGTAGGCCCGCAGAGAAGCGAACAGGCGCATCCACTGTTCGCGCACCTTGCTCCACGG
>DAOTXG010000356.1:0-2856 GCA_034435515.1 Anaerolineales bacterium | reverse complement strand
CACGCCGAAGGCGTGACAACCGCCCGACTTTAGGAAGGCCGTCAGGAGAGTCGAGACGAACATTGCTTTTTGGAAAATATTTTCGCGCCGGTAAGCGATTGGAGATTAGTGATTCTGCGCGTGGCGATGGGCATCGCCTTCATCGCCCATGGCTGGCCCAAACTCACCGCGCTGGGAATTGGAATTTCTATTGCTGGCCTTGGCCCTGACATTGCTCTTCACCGGCGCAGGCAGTATCGCGCTTGACCCGCTGGTGGGGCTATAATCGGTTCCATGAATCCCACTCAACCCGTCGCCGTCGCGCCCGACCGCATCCATCCTGAAACCTTGCCGGGCTACGTCCAGCTCAAAGTTGCCAACCTGAAAAACCAGATTCTGTTCTATGAGCGCGCCATCGGTTTGCAGGTGAACTGGCAGGACGATACGCGCGCCGGGTTGGGGGTGAACGGGCGTGATTTGGTGCGCCTGACCCAAATCCAGAACGGCAAACGCTATCGCGGTGTCACGGGCCTCTATCACTTTGCCATTCTCTTTCCCCATCGCCGCGAACTGGCGCGCGCCATGGCTCGCCTCTTCGCCCTCAAGTGGCCGAACTCCCCCACCGACCACGTGATGACGAAAACCACTTACCTCGACGACCCCGAAGGGAACAACATTGAACTCTATTGCGAATCGCCCGAGGACGGAGTTTTCATGCTCGATGAAAGCGGGAATTTCATCGCCCGGCATGCGGATGGCCGACCAAGCGACGGGCGCGAACCCCTTGACCTCGACGCGCTCTTCGCTCACCTAACGGAGGCTGATCGCCTCGACGAGTCGGTGCCACCCGAAACACGCCTCGGCCATTTCCATCTTTACGTTTCCGATTTGACGGAAACGCGCCACTTCTATCACGACTTGCTTGGCTTGGATGACATGGGCACCTCGTTTAGTTTTCACGCGGGGTTTGTCTCGGCGGGCGGCTACCATCATCACATCGGCTACAACACTTGGCAGGGCGAGGGCGCGCCGCCGCCACCGCCCAACGCCCTGGGCTTAGTGCATTACACCATCAATCTTCCCAATGCCGACGAACTGGAACGCATGGATGGCTTGTTGCAGGAAAAGGGCGTAGCCTTCGAGCGCCGCCCCGATGGTTTGTTCATGCGCGACCCATCGCAGAACGCTTTACTCCTGACCACCGCCGAATTGGGGGAATTGAACAAGTGAATGACAGACGAAACCTCTCTATTGCTTCCGCTTGCCGTTCCCATTCTGAGAGAGATACTTTTTCAGGAACTGGCCCGTATGGCTTTCCTTCACCTTCGCCGCATCTTCGGGCGTGCCCTCGCGTTATCGCAAGGCCATCGAAGAAGCCGTCTCGCTCTTCAAGAGATGAAGATAGGCTTGAAACAGCGCCAGCAGTGGCAGCCGGTCAGCGGATAAGTAGCGGATTAGCGGATGAACCGTAGTAACGACTTTAGTCGTTACCGTCCTGTCGGCGGAGATTCCCTGTCAGCGGATAAGGGAGCGGATGCGCTGGACAGCGGAGAAGCCGGTCAGCGGATGCGGTAACGGATTAGCGGATGAAGTGGCGACTGAGCATCCTCATCCGCTAATCCGCTGCGCCGAAGGCCATCCGCTGACCGACTCCAACACGCTTCGCGCATCGCCATGGACGGCATCCCCCGTTAGGTAAAAATGAACCGCTCCAGGCGACTGGCCCAGAGCGGTGTCGTCTGATAACAGGACCTCAGGGGTGAACTTCTTTAGGCAGTATAGAAAGCACGAACGTATAGAACTCTTCCGCAGCCTGCAAAGCCTTGTCGAACTCCTCACGGTCCGGCTCCATCACTTCACCGGGATAGCGAAAGGCGGTGGCATAGGGTGTCAGGCGCTCTGCGGCATCCAGCCGCTCTGAAAACTTCGCCTCTGTTGAAGTCGCCTATGTAACGAGAAGCGGCAGATTGTGCGTTTTCTCGAACTCCTCGTCGTGAAAAACGAGAAACCCTTTGACCGCCTTTTCGGCGGCCTGCTGGCAATGATAAATAGCCGTGTCCAGATATGGCTCAGGGTCGGCAGCCAATTTTCGCGCGGTTGCCAAGTCATGCTGGGCTTTGATCAGCCAGCTTTGCACTAACTGCCGTTTGGCTTCGTCCATAAAGTAGTTTGCCCTTTGTGAGGATACGGCGCTCCAACGAGGCACGCACGTGCCGATATCGTTCGACTTCGGCGCGAGTCTTCACCAGCACCTCCACAGGTACGCGCAGGCCGCGCAGACAGCGATAGGCGCGGGACGCGCGCTGAGGTGGCTTCGCGTCGCTATGCGGCACAATGATGAGCAAATCCACATCGCTGTCTTTGTCCGGTGTGCCCCAGGCGTGCGAACCGAACAGAAGAATCTCTTCCGGTTGGAACTCGGCGACCAGCCGCCGGGTGATCTCGTCCAGCAAGCTCTTAGGTGCTGTCTTCATCGTGAACCTACTCTAAGCTGCCTAACAGGCATTTTAGCACCAAATGTGTAACCTCGGGCAAGCGACGCATGAACGTCCTCGATCCGCTAATCCGCTATGCCGAAGGCAATCCGCTGACCGACTCCAACGCGCTTTGCCAAAGTCGGCACACAGATTTATACTGATTGACATGCCTACTATTTACCGGGAGGGCCCGTACCGTTTCTTTTTTAACAGCCGTGAGGAAACACGGATGCACGTTCATATCGAGTCGCCAGATGGCACAGCCAAGTTCTGGTTGGAACCGATAATTGCGCTCACCATGTCCCATAACTTGTCGTCAAAAGAGCTGACGAAGATCGAAGGAATTGTGAGGGAACATCGAGATGAATTCATCGCCGCCTGGCGCCGCCACTTCTCACAG
>DAOTXG010000355.1:0-3659 GCA_034435515.1 Anaerolineales bacterium | reverse complement strand
GCTGACGAGCGGAGTGACCGCGCTGGCGGCGGGGGGGAGGCACACCTGCGCCGTAACGAGCACGGGCGGGGTCAAGTGCTGGGGATATAATGGCTACGGTCAACTGGGCGATGGGACGACGTCTGCTCGTTCCACGCCTGTGGACGTGAGCGGGCTGACGAGCGGAGTGACCGCGCTGGCGGCGGCGTATTGGCACACTTGCGCCGTGACGAGCACGGGCGGGGTCAAGTGCTGGGGCTGGAATGCCTACGGTCAACTGGGCGATGGAACGACGACTGACCGTTCCACACCTGTGGACGTGAGCGGGCTGACGAGCGGGGTGACCACGCTGGCGGCGGGGGGGGGCACACTTGCGCGCTGACGAGCACGGGCGGGGTCAAGTGCTGGGGCTGGAATGCCGACGGTCAACTGGGCGATGGAACGTTCACACAACGTAGCACGCCTGTGGACGTGAGCGGGCTGACGAGCGGGGTGACCGCGCTGGCGGCGGGGGGGGCACACTTGCGCCGTGACGATCGCGGGCGGGGTCAAGTGCTGGGGCTGGGATGGTGATGGGCAACTTGGTCTTGGTAGGCTGGTATGGAGCGCGGTCCCGGTAGATGTTATTGGCTTGGAGAGCGGGCCAATCTACACCATCTCCGGCCAGGTGCGAGATAACAGCAACAACCCTATCCCTGGAGTGATTGTTTCGGCCGGTTCTGGCCGCAACACCACGACTAATGCCAGTGGTGTTTACGCCATCACTGGCTTAATCACTGGCACCTACACCCTCACACCCACGAAATCTGTCTACACCTTTTCGCCTGCATCACGCACGGTCAGTGTGCCGCCAGATGCGGCGGGGCAGGATTTCACAGGGACATTAAGCACTTATTCCATCTCTGGGCAAGTGCGTGATGCAAGCAATAACCCTATCTCTGGCGTACTGATATCTGACGGCGCGGGACATACTGCCACTACCAACAGCAGCGGCAATTACACGCTGAGTGGTTTAGTCCCTGGCGCCTATACGCTCACCCCCAGCAAGAGCGGCTACACCTTTTCACCTCCCACGCGCATGGTGAATGTACCGCCGGATGCGACGGGGCAGGATTTTGTGCGCGTTCCCACCGGCCCCATGCCCATTGTCATGGTGCACGGCTTTCGGGGATTGGGACTAAATATGTTTACAGGCTTCTTTTGCCCACCTGACTATCAAACTAAACGGGCAACCCCAGACGAGGCTGACCATTATTTTAACTCTCTGGATGACAAATTAGCCGAATATCGCCCAGTGTTTTACGCGCGTTTGGTCAGTAGCCAATGCTATACGGCCTCTCTGGAGGATAACGTTCCCTATCTCGTGCAGGCCATTGACGAGGCCCAAGAAGCCACTGGCCATTCCAAAGTCATTCTCGTCACCCACAGTATGGGCGGGCTGGTCAGCCGCGCCTATATCGAAAGCAGTCAATACCGGGATGACGTCGAGGCGCTATTCACGCTCGGCAGCCCGCATCACGGTGTCCCGCACGATTTGCTGACTTTCACGGCCAACGGCTTCACGGCGTTGGGCGATTTGATCTTCGATTGGGGAACGTTCTGCGAAGACCGTCAGCCGGGGATGTGCGATTTCTCTATCCTCGGCATGGCTATTTTTAACGACGACCATGCCCTCAACCAGGATGTGAAGTATTACTTCCTGACCGGCGACGCGCCAACTTTCTCGCGCAATCCAATCGGGCTGGCAACCGATGTGCTCTTTCTCCTCCAGCCCAATGACGGGATTGTGGGGCTGAACAGCGGCATTGGCGGCGCCCTGACCGTCAATCCGAATGTTCAGTTCAATCGCCACACCAACGATGAAAACCACAACATCTTCGGCATCGGTGCGCTGTACGATTGGCCATACTTCGGCCCGCGCTGGGACTTGCTGACCTCGACCGATAGCAAGACCTACACCGAATGTCTCAAGCCTGTGCTGGTGGACGGCGCGCAAACAACGTGCACCAGCACAACGAACGCGGTGAGCGCGGCGGACGCCTCGCCTGCCTTCAGTCGCACGCCGTTGGAAGACGGTACTCTCTTGCCGGGCGAAACAGCCACGCGCACCGTCACGGTAGATGGCGGCCTGGCGTTGTTCACAACCCAGTGGCACACCGGCACGTTGACCATGATGCTGGTCGCGCCAGACAATCAGGTGATTGACGCAGCCTACGCCGCAAGCAACCCAACAGTAGTATCCTACACGGCCTCGGCCAATGGCGCGGCCTATTACTTGCCGAATGCCCTCGCTGGCGCATGGCAGGTAGTTCTGCAAGCGGGTGCTGTGCCCCTCACCGGCACGGCCTATAGCACGCTGGCCGGGTTTGCTACCGACCTCGCCCTGGTGGGTGGCGCGGATCGAATGTGGTATTCGCCGGGCGCAAACGCTACCCTTACCGCGACGCTTGGCGGCTCGCCCATAAGCGCGTGGGTCACGGCTACTGTGTTCGCACGAGGCATGACGACCATCGTTCCGCTCTCACCTGTAGGCGGCGGGCAGTATCAGGGCCTCTATGCTGTGCCTGCCACGCCGGGCTACGCAGCGGTGCAAGTGCGGGCAACGGGTATCAGCACCACCAGCCTGCCGTTCGAGCGCGAGCTTGGCTTCGCTTTCCAGATTTCGCCCAACACGTTCACGCTCAACAACTCCTATAGCGATATACCTCATCCCTATCCGGGCTTCTCCCTCTACCAATCATTAACCGTCACGGTGGGCATCAACGCCGCTGTCAGTGGTACAGTGGGTTTGTCTGCGGATTTGGTGGCTGGGAGTGACAACTTTGTGGCGCATGGCCTCGCGATTCAAGATGTCCTCACAGGCGCGACGACGCTGGCACTGCGTTTTGACGGAGACGACATCTTTGCATCACAAAAGAACGGGCCATACAAGTTGACTAACCTGCTGCTGACAGATCAGACCAAAGCAACTCTGGTTGTGGCGGAGGCGCAAAACGTATACGCCACAGCCGCGTATCCGTACACGGCCTTTGCCGCGCCCGAACGGCTTTACCTGCCCCTCATCCGGCGTTGAAACTTCTCGATGTCCAGGCAATCCTCCCGCAGGCAGGCTATAGCCGCATATGGGGCGTAACATTATCTGCGCGCGGGCATAGAGACTGCGCTTCTGTCAACGAATACGAAACGAATAAACGAATGTCTCGCCTCACGCAACGCCCATTCGTTTATTCGTTGTGCGAAGCAATTCGTTGACAGAAAAGCGCAATGAGTGATCGCGTGCAGTATATCAGTCTGCGGGAGGATAACTTGCCCCTGGCGCGATATGTATCTCGTAACACAGGGCTGTTGCAAAGTCCATTGATTCTGAGAGCCTTTTGTGGCGTAGGAGCGGCGCGAAGCGGGCACCCGCGATGGCGGCCTGTGACGCTGCTCGGTTATATCGCGGTTACAAACCGCTCCCACGACTTTGAGAAAGCCCTGCCCTGTAACAATCCCGCCCCTTGACAAGACTATCTAACGTCGTATAATCACAGTCAGGTAATCACGATGAAATCGGCTAAGTTTGTCGTTGAGGTTTGCATGTGTAGTAGGCGAGGCGGTAGCCACTCGTCTATTGCATGATTCCACGAGACTGATCTAGTCACGCATCCAGCCAGCAGACGAAGACGGGCAGCCGCCTC
>DAOTXG010000354.1:0-10275 GCA_034435515.1 Anaerolineales bacterium | reverse complement strand
TGCCCCATGGGGCAACAGCATGGAGGGAAACTGCTTGCGCTGCGTATCAGGGATACGCCTAATCATTCGCCATAACGAGTATGGGCAAGTTCATCACGTTTCTTTCAATTATCGAGAATTGGCGGCGCTTGTCAAGTTAGAATTTTCAATTGACCTACAAGAAACCGGGTTTCTGAGACCCGTATCCTGTGAGCCATTTAATCGGTTAATCGGGAATTCACGCCCCCTCCAGCAGCTCCTCTTTCGCCCGCTTCCACTGCTTGCCGCGCTCTTCCGTGTCCAGGAGGCGCTTGCGAATGCGGATGCTCTTGGGGGTGACTTCGAGCAATTCGTCGTCGCCCAGGTACTCGATGCACTCGTCGAGGCTCATCCGGCGCGGCGGGGTGAGGCTCACCAGCACCTCGGCGCGGGCGGCGCGGATGTTGGTCAACTGCTTCTTCTTGCAGATATTGAGGGGCAAGTCTTCCGCGCGGATGTGCTGGCCCACGACCATGCCCTCGTACACTTCCGTCCCCGGCTCGACGAAGAGCATGGCGCGCGCCTCGGCGTTGCGGATGGCGTAAGCCGTGGCCGTGCCAGCCTCAATCGCCACCACGCTCCCCAACTCACGCTGGGCAATCGGCCCGGCGAAGGGCAGGTAGTCGTGGAAGAGCGTGTGCATCTGCCCCGTGCCTTTGGTGGCGGTGAGGAACTGGTAGCGGAAGCCGAGCAGGCCGCGCGTGGGGACGACGTAGGTGAGGTAGACTGAGCCGTCGCCCCCCTGGTGCATGGTGGTCATTTGCCCGCGGCGCCTGCCTAGCATCTCGATCACCGTACCCATGTGTTCTTGGGCGACCTCGACGTGGACCTCCTCGAACGGCTCCAGCGTTTCGCCCGCCTCGCCCGGCCGGTAAATCACCTCCGGCTTTGAGACCTGGAACTCGTAGCCCTCGCGGCGCATGGTCTCGATGAGAATCGCCAGGTGCAGTTCGCCGCGCCCGGAGACCAGGAAGGCGTCGGCGGCGGCGGTCGCCTCGACCTTGAGCGCGACGTTGTGCTCCAGTTCCTTGAACAGCCGCTCGCGGAGTTTGCGCGACGCGCCCCACGTCCCCTCGCGGCCCGCCAACGGCGAGGTGTTCACGCCGAAGGTCATGCGCACGGTGGGAGCCTCGACGCGGATGATGGGCAGGGCAATCGGGTTATCGGGGTCGGCGATTGTCTCGCCGATGTGGACTTCGTCCAGGCCCGCAATCGAAACGATGTCGCCCGCCGCAGCCTCTTCGACCTCGACGCGCTCCAGCCCCTGAAAGACGTAGAGATAGTTAATTTTGCCCGGCTTCATCTGGCCGTCGCGCTCGATGCGGGCGACCGTCTGGCCTTTGCGGAGTTGGCCGTTGAACACGCGCCCGACCGCCATCAGCCCCTTGTAGTCGTCGTAACTCAGCGTGGTGACGAGCATCTGTGCCGGGGCGTCCGGGTCAACCCGCGGCGCGGGGATGTGGCGGAGGATCGCGTCGAAGAGCGGCTGGTAGTCGGGCGAGAGGTCCGGGGTCGGGCCGGCTTGCTGAGTGAGGGCGTTGCAGTAGAGCACGGGAAAGTCGGCCTGCTCGTCACTCGCGCCCAGCTCGATAAACAGGTCGAAGGTCTTGTTGACGGCGTTGGCCGGGTCGGCGTGCTTGCGGTCCACCTTGTTGACGACGACGATGGCCTGGTGGCCCATCTCCAACGCCTTGCGCAGGACGAAGCGGGTCTGGGGCATGGGGCCTTCGGCGGCGTCCACGACGAGCAGCACGCCGTCCACCATGTTCATCACGCGCTCGACCTCGCCGCCAAAATCGGCGTGGCCGGGCGTGTCCACGATGTTGATTTTCACGCCCTGGTAGGCGACGGCGGTGTTTTTCGCCAAGATGGTGATGCCGCGCTCGCGCTCCAGGTCGTTGGAATCCATCACCCGCTCGGCCACGCGCTGGTTCTCGCGGAAGATGTGCGCCTGTCTGAGCAGGCCGTCCACCAGCGTGGTCTTGCCGTGGTCCACGTGGGCGATGATGGCGATGTTGCGGAGATCGGAACGTTCGATCAGCATAGAAGTCATACCTCGTATTGCGTCCCAAAGGGATGCTTCGCGATATTGCGTAGTGCGTAGAGGCGCCTTACGCAATACGCAATACGGAATACGCAATAGGCGCAGCATCCCTTTGGGACGCCATACGCTCTCTAAAACAAAACCTCGGCCTGCGCTTCTGGCCGAGGTCCTTCGGCTGGCAAAACGCCGCCGCACAAGCCGGCGACGTGGGGGATGATACCACGAGGTGGGCGAGTCGGGAAGAGGACAGATCGACACGGCAGGGCTTTTCCAAAATCGTCCGGCGATTGAAATCGCGGCACGCTACGCGTAAGGCGAAGTCTGCCTCCGCAGACTGGTTCTTAGCCGCCGAAGGGCGGCTTCGCTTCGCGCGTAGCGGGTGCAGATTTATCTACCGCTGTCAAGAGAAAATGGAAAAGCCCTGCCGAGGACGCGGACGGGGGCAACCAAGATGTATACAATCACCAGGGCCGGTGGGAGGCGCGCCAACTGACGCCAACCAATTTGCGCTTGAAACATCGCGCGCAGGCGATTATAGTATCGGCGGATAATAACTCGTTTCTAACCTGTTTCTCAAATAGTGGAGGTGATGAGATGGCGGCGCGTTTGGTCGGCATGGTGTTATGGTTCAATCCAGTCCAGGGGCACGGCTTGATTTGCTGTGGGAATGACTTAGAAGTGCTGGTCCACGCGACGGCGGTGCGTGACGAACGCGACCGCAGCCTGGCCAGCGGGCAGCACGTCGAGTTTTCCCTGGCGAAAAGCGCCTGGGGCTGGGAGGCCCGGGACGTGGTCAAAGTCGCGCTTGACGCAAGCTCCATTCCCGGTTATAGTTCCGGCCTGTAGGATGCTCGAAGGTTCGATGGACGCAGGAAGACGGCGGCCCGCAGGAGTATCTCGCGGGCCGCTTTTGTTGACCGCTCCGAAAGACCACAGCGCCTAACACCCTTTATTCTTTTTTGCCAGAAGGAGGCAAATCAAACAATGTCTGAGCGCATCGTCGGCACGGTCAAGTGGTTCAACAACACCAAGGGCTACGGCTTCATCGGCCGCGACGGCGGGGACGACGTGTTCGTCCACTTCTCCGCCATCAAGGGCGAAGGCTTCAAGACCCTCGAAGAGGGCCAGAAGGTGGAGTTCTCCATCCAGCAGGGCCCCAAGGGCTTGCAGGCGGCTGATGTGGTGAAGGTCTAAGAATTACTTTACCGCAGACAACCAAAACCCCCGTCGTGCAGAACACGGCGGGGGTTTTTGATTCTGGCTCACCCAGACCCTAAGGGTCTCCGAGACCCTTAGGGTCTGGGTCTGGTCAGGGCTGCCACACCGGGTCGGTGTCGTGCACGCCGGCCGGCGTGTTGCTCAGGTTGCGCTGCCCGGTCCCGGCGAGCGTCATCACGTAAATCTGGCGGTGCTGGTCGCGGGTGGAGACGAAGACGATCCAGTTGCCGTCCCGGCTGAACTGCGGGGCCGAGTTGCCAAGCGAGGTGGTCAGCTGGAGGTTGTTCAGGCGGTCGTTCACCGGCGTCAAAAAGACTTCATTCGACGAGCCGGTGCGGCGGGTGTAGGCCACGTACTGGCCGTCGGGCGAGATGGCCGGGTCTTCGAGCGTGGCCTGGAACTCGCGACCGCTGCGGAAAGTGCGGTTGCTGCTCCCGTCGAGGACGATGCTCCGCAGTTCCTGCCCGTCAAAGCTCGTTGTCACGAAAATCACCCGCTGGCAGTCGGGGAAGACGGCCACGTCGTACTCGGTCGGGCTGCCGTGCGTGGCGCTGAAGTTGACCGGCCGGCGCTCGGCCTGCACATCCTCCAGCGTGGTGTAAAAGAGCTGCCGGGAGTTGTTGACGCGCGTGGAGGTGAACCAGATTTTTCCATCGGCGCACCAGACGGGGTGGTAGTCGTCGCCGGCGGGCCGGCCGGGCTGGACGGCGGTGAGGTCCACCGGGCTGGTGCCGTCGGCGTTGATCATCCAGATGTCCAGGCCGTTAGCCGCGTCGCCCGGCGCGACGTAGAGCAGCCTCGTCCCGTCAGGACTCCAGGCGAGCTGCGTGCCGTTGAAGGACCAGCGCGGGTCCCACTTGGGGGCGGGATCGAACGTCAATTGCTTCACGTCGCTCCCATCCGTGTTCATCGTGTAGACCTGGTAGGTCTGGCTGTCGCGGTTGCTGAGGAAGGCGATGCGCCCGCCGCCGCCGATGGGCGGAGTGGTGGCCGTCGGGCTGGGTTCGGCGGTCGGGGTCTCGGTCGGGGGCGCAGGGGTCAGGGTTTCGGTTGGGCCCGCGGTCTCTGTTGGCGGCGCGGGCGTATCCGTCGCGCGCAAAGCCGTCGCCGACGGGGGCTGGGTCGCTTTCGCCTCAGGGCTGGCGGTCGGCGTTGGCGTGTCGGTCGCGCGCGAAGTCGTCAGGGCCGGCAAACCGAGGAGGCCGAAGAGCAGCGCGCCGATCACGACCAGGCCGCCAATGCCGGCGGGGATCAGCCAGCCGGGGCGGGCCGGTTGCGTGGCCGCACCGGCCGGCGCGGCCTGGGAGGCCGCCACCTGGGTCTTCGCCGACGACGCCACGACCGTGGGGGCTGGTTCAGCGCGCACGACCGTCGGGGCGGCGGCGCTCATGTCACCCATCAGCGCGGCCTTGAATTCGGCCACGTCTTTGAAGCGGTCGTCGGGCTTGACTTCGAGCGCGCGCTTGAGGCCGGCGGCGACGTGCGGCGAGAGGCCGGGCCGTAGTTCTTCAGGCGGCGGGAGCGGCGTGTTGCCGAGCAGGCGGTCCATGCTGTCGGGCGGAGGCTGGCCGCACAGCAGGTTGTAGATCGTCGCGGCGAGCGCGTATTGGTCGGTGCGCGCGTCGGTGCGCGCCATGCCGTATTGCTCGGGCGGGGCGAAGCCGGGCGTCAGGGCGACCGCGCTGGTGGTCGTCTTCTGTCCGCTGGGCGAGGCCTTGGCGATGCCGAAATCCACCAGGACGGCCTCGCCGGCCGCGTTGAGCTTGATGTTGCCCGGCTTGATGTCGCGGTGGATGACGGGCGGGGTGCGGTTGTGCAGATAGATGAGCGCGTCGCAGATTTGCCCGGCCCAGCGGAGGACGTCGGCCTCGGGGAGTTTGCCTTCCTGGGCCAGGCGCTCCTTCAAGTCTTCGCCCTCGACGAAGTCCATGACCAGGTACTGCTGGTCGCCGAGGATGAAGTGATTGGTGACGCGCGGCAGGTGATGGTGGCGCAGGGTGGCGAGGAGCACGGCCTCGCGCTTGAACTGGCGCTCGGTGTCCGGGGAGGAACTGAGATTCTCTTTGACCGCGCAGTGAATGCCCAGGCTTTCGTCGGCGGCGAGGTACACCGCGCCCATGCCGCCCTGGCCCAGGATGCGTTCGATCCGGTAACGTCCGTTAAGAAGTTCGCCGCTTTTGAGGGTCATGCGGGGGATTGTAAATGCGGGGAGGGATTTTGTCTAACGGGCGCCCGTTTAGTGGGCGCGCAAAGTTTGTCAGCAGTGGCACTGCTGACAGCAGCCTTGCCGCAGTGCAACTGCGGCAGGAACGGGGTTGCCTGACAACGTTTGCGTGCGCACCCCGCTAGCCCCGCTGGCGGGAATGCTGAGGCTGCTGAGGCGAAGTCCGCCGACATCTGTCAGGTGTCGGCGGCGCGGTTTTGTCAACGGATTGAGCGGATTGAACGGAAAAGAATCCGATCGCGAAGCAATCCACTGACAAAAAGAATTCGCGCTAATTCGCGCAACTCGCGGCAAAAGAGGCAGCTAATGCTCTTGAAACGCGTACATCTCGACCAGGCGTTCGATGACTTTGGCGTCAGACCGGGGGACGCCCAGCAGCTGGAAACCGGCGGCGTAGCCATCCAGGTTGGGGTCGCGCTGGCACCACCGGCTTTTGGCGTCGAACTTTAAGTGCAGGCGGCCAGAGGCGTCGTCTGGCAGTTCCATGTGGAGGTTGAAAACCGTGTCCGGCGGGACGGGGTGCGCGCTGAGCAGCATGGCCCCCTCCGGCGTGAGGTCTGCCAGATGTCCAATCAGTTCTCCGGTGTGCCGGTCCACGACGCGCGAGTAGAACATCAAGAGTTTGCGTTTGGCAGTTCTGCGTTCTTGCATCTCTGATTCTCCGGGCGGCTCCGACGTCTGAATTGCCTGGCCACGCCAGGGCGGCGTGAAGTCCCACTGGCTATATCGCCCCAAGCAGCCTTTGGAAACGACCCGTTTAGTTTCAATACAGTTAGGATTTTTGAGAAATTGGTTTAGAGCCGTATCTCGGTTAGGAATTCGTTGACGGCCGGCGGTTAATCCCCCGCGCCGGCCGGGGCGGCGGCCGGGCGCTGGCCCGACTCGGCAATTGCGCGCGGCACGTCCACGAAGAACAGCAGGAGCAGGGAACCGACGACGAAGAAGAAGATGAGAGAGAGGATGGCCGGCCGCAGGCTGCCGAGCCACTGATTCACCAGCCCAAAGATGAGCGGGCCGACCCACGACGTGCCGCGCTCGCTGACTTCGTAAATCGAAAAGAACTCGGCTTCTTTGCCCGGCGGGATCATCTGCGCGAAGAGGCTGCGGCTGATGGCCTGGCTGCCGCCCAGGACGACGGCAATGGACGCGCCCAGGATCCAGAACTCCATCACGCGCGTCTCGCCGCGCAGACCGAAGTAGCCGTAGATGACGACCGCCGACCAGATGCCCAGGCTGATGACGACCGCATTTTTCGCCCCGACCCGCCCGGCTAGCCGCCCCCACGCCAGCGCGCCGCCGAAGGCCACAAACTGGATCATGAGGATGACGAGGATGAGCGTGCCCTGCTCGATCTCCAGCCCGCCCCGGAGGAGCGGCGCGGCGGCGAAGGTGGAGGCCACGCCGATGACCGTCTGGATGCCGTCGTTGTAGATGAGATACGCCAGCAGGTAACGCAGGGTGTGCGGGTACTTGTGCGCCTCGCCGAACGTCTGGCGCAGCTGCTTGAAGCCGATGCTCGCGTAGTTTTCGCCGGGCGGCAGGGCGCGGGCCGGATGGCGCGAGCGCAGGCGCGCCCAGGTCAGGAACGACCAGCCGAGCCACCACACGCCGGCCGAGGCGAGATTAATGCGCACCGCCAGCCCGCCGTCGAGGCCGATCTGCTCGCGGAACTGGAAGACGACGAGATTGGCCAGGAGCAGCAGCCCGCCGCCGAGATAGCCCATGGCCCAACCATAGGACGACACGCCATCGCGCCTGTCTTCGCTGGCGATGTCAGGCAGGTAGGCGTTGTAGAAGACAATCGCCGCGCCGAAGGCGAGGTTGGCCAGGATGAAGAGCACGCCGCCCAGCCACCACGTCGGCCCGGTCACGAAGAACATGGCGATCGTCGCCGCCGCGCCGAACGTGGCGAAGAGCTGCATCAGGCGCTTGCGGAGGTGCGAGTAGTCGGCAATCGCGCCGAGGACGGGCAGGAACAGCACTTGCAGGCCGACCGAGACGGAGATGCAGTAGGGCAGGAACGAATCCGGCGCGACGGGGAGGCCGAAGAACGAGGCGGTCGCCGCGCCGGCCTTTTGAGCGGCGGCGCTGGCCAGGCTGGCCACGTAGGGGCCGAGGAACACCGTGCCAACGGTGGTGCTGAAGGCGCTGTTGGCCCAGTCGTACATGGCCCAGCCAAAAATTTCGCGCTGGTCGTTGACGAGGGTAGGTGCGGCAGCCATGGCGATCTCCTCCGGGGTGGGCTTGGCGGGATATAATAGCCCCGTTTGGCCGTCAATCCAAATCCCCGACTCTATCTCCCATGTCCTCGCCTCGCGCCTCGCCTCGCCTCGCCCTGCCTCGCAACTTTCCTAACTCGTTAGCGCCGGCGCTCGGCCTGGGAGTGATCCTGCTGGCCTTCCTTCTGCGCATCTACCGGCTGGGCGATCAGAACATCTGGTGGGACGAGGGCTGGACGATCTGGATGGGCCAGCAGAGCCTGCGCGACATCGCCCTGCGCACCGCCGGCGACGAGCATCCGCCCCTGCACTACTGGTTGATGCACTTTTGGAACGACCTGGCCGGGACGCAGGCTTTCAGCGGGCGGCTGCTTTCGGCCTTCTTCGGCGTGCTGACGATTGCCGTGCTGTACCGCCTCGCCCGGTGGAGCGGCGGCCCCCGCCTCGGCGCGCTGGCGGCGCTCCTGCTCGCCCTCGCCCGCTTCCACGTCTGGTGGTCGCAGGACATCAAGAACTACACGCTGTCGGGTTTCTTCGGGCTGGCGAGCGCGTGGTTCACGCTGCGTCTCTTCCACACCTCCAGCGCCGGCCGCCGAGGGCTTTGGGCGGGGTACGTGGCCGCCAGCGCCCTCGCGCTGTATTCGCACTACCTCGCCGCGCTCATCTTTCTGGCCAGCAACCTCTTCGCCGCTCTGCAGCTCCTGCTTCTCTGGCGCAGGCAAGTCAATCCGCTCCCGTTGTTCCTCCGCTGGTCGCTGGCGCAGCTCGCCGCGCTGGCCCTGTTCGCGCCCTGGCTGTGGCTGTATCTGAAAAACGCGGCGACGTGGAGCGCGGCGCCCGCCAGCGATTTCGGCTTCTTCCTCCGGCTGACCGCGACGGTCTTCTCCGTCGGCGTGATCTCCCACATCGAGCGTTACGCCCCCGCCGTCCTGTTCCTGCTTGCGCTCGCCGCGCTCGGCGCGTCCTGGAGCGCCCGCGCCGCCGGCCGGAAACCTGCGGCCGCGCTCCTGGGCCTGATCGTCGTCGGCCTGCCGCCCCTCCTGATCTACGTTTTGTCGCTGACCCCGGCGGCCTTCTTCGCCCCGAAGATTCAACCGCGTTACCTGCTGATCTTCCTGCCCGGCTACGTGCTCCTGATCGGGTTGGGCCTGCTGCGGCTCGCGCGTTTCGCGCGCTGGCTGGGCCTCGCCGCGCTGACGGCGGCGCTGATCGTGCAAATCGGGTCGCTCGCCGACTATTATCGTGGGCGACGGCTGTCCGACGAATACTTCACGCTCGTCAACACCATCAACCTCCTGGCCCGCCCCGGCGACTCCATCCTGCTCCATAACAACCAGGACTGGCCGACTTTTCTCTACTACCTGCGCGCCCCGCTCCCGTGGGAGGGCGTGCTCCCCGGAGGCGAAATGACCGACTCCATCGCCGAAGGCTACGCGGTCAAAATGGCGAGCCGCTTTGCGGCCGTGTGGGTCGTGATCACCCCGGAGGCGCTGGCCCAGGACCCGGGGCACCGGGTGGAAGCGCAGCTGGAGCGCCTGATGCCCAAACAGTTCGAGCGCGTCCTCGGGAGTTACAAACTGGCGCTCTACGCTCGCGCGCCGCGCAGCCGGCAAAGCGTCCCGCCGGAAAACTTCCAGGCTCAATATCCCCGCGCGGTGGACTTTTCAGCGGATTTGCGCTGGCTCGGCTACGACCTGCCGGTGCGCGAACTCGACGGCGGAGACACTTTGTACGTCGTGACCTATTGGGAGGCGCACGCGCCGACGGCGATCACGCTCGAACTGCGCGACCCCGGCGGCGCGGTGATCCGATCCGACACGCAGACGATCGAAGCCGGGCCGCGCGCGCGCCTGCAAAGCGACCTGCCGCTCCCGCCGGACGCTTCCGGCGCTTATACGTTCGTCGTCAAAGCGGCCTCGACCGGGCAGCGGGTCGCGCGCGTCCGCGTCACGCCGCGCTTCACGCCGGCGGCCGCGAGTGACATCCCCCGCCCGCTGGACTACCGGCTGGGCGCGGCCATTCGCCTGGCCGGCTACGATCTGCCCAGCGCCAAGATCCGACCGGGTGAGCAGTTGGCGCTGACGCTCTTCTGGCGGAGCGAAGAGACGCCGGAGGCCAGTTATAAGGTCTTCGTCCATCTCGTCGGCGCGGAGTTCAACCCGGCGCTGAACAACCCCTTGTGGGGCCAGGTGGACCGGCTGCCGCTGGAGGGCGCGCTGCCGACGACGGCGTGGGCGCCGGGCGTCGTGATCCCGGATACTTATCGCGTGCCGCTGGACGCGAATGCGCCGCCGGGCGAGTACCGATTGGCGGTCGGCCTGTACGACCCGCTGTCGGGCGAGCGCCTGCGGGTTTACGATGCGAGGGGGGACGAACTGGGCGACGCGATTGTGATCAGCGCGATAACCGTCGGGGAATAGAGCACGCGGCCCTAAGTAACTCCTCAAAAGTTTTCCCTACTTTTTTGCTCCCGCCGGATTTGCGCGAAGCGTCCGGCGGCCGGGCGGCGGATTGCACACTTGCCCTGGCGGGCAGTGCCAGGGAATCCGCCG
>DAOTXG010000353.1:0-6704 GCA_034435515.1 Anaerolineales bacterium | reverse complement strand
CGTGCTGGCGGGCGAGGCCTTATTAGAATTGGGTCTTAACCGCGCGCGGGACATGGAGCGCGGCGAGGCGCTGATCCGCCGTCTGGGCGGACACCTGCTGGCCCTGGTCGAAGACGGGCGTCTCTCGCCTCCGGAGCGCGCCGAAGCCGGGGACGTGCTGGGCCAGATTGGCGACCCGCGCTTTGACGAGAAGCGCTGCTCTTTGCCCAAGTTGTATCGCGGGCGGCCTGAACCGCTGGATGGCTTCGTGGAAATACCGGCCGGCGAATTTGTGATGGGGAGCGTCAAGGGAGACAAGGAGGCATACGACAACGAAATTGGCAACCCGCCCACGTTGACGATCCCCTACGTTTACTGGATGCAACGTTATCCTGTGACGGTGGCGCAGTATCAAGCCTTTGTGGCGGGACGCGGCTACGACGACTCGCGGTGGTGGACGAAGGTGGGTTGGGCGTGGCGCACTGGAGAATTGGATAGCACCACCAAAGATGAAAGCGAGCGGCGTGTGTACGGCTATCGGCCTGTTGACCAGAGAAATTCGCCGGCGGGTTGGCAGGCGCAGCTGGCTTACCCCAATCGCCCGGTCATTAACGTTTCGTGGTTTGAAGCCATGGCTTATTGTCGCTGGTTGGGCGCGCAGCTTGCCGCAGGGCTGAGACATTCGTCATTGCGCGAGGGGTACGAAGTGCGCCTGCCCACCCAAGCCGAATGGGAGAAAGCCGCGCGCGGGCGCGAGGGACGAAAGTATGCCTGGGGCGATGATTATGATCCGACGAAGGCCAACGTGGGTGAAACACAAATCCGCCGGGCAAGCACGGTGGGGATGTTCCCGGCTGGCGTGACGCCGGACAACGGCTTGTGCGACGTGACGGGCAACGTGTGGGAATGGACGTTGACCCTCTATAAGCCGTACCCATACAATCCACGCGATGGGCGAAACGATCTCGAAGCGGAAGGTCGTCGGGGGGTGCGTGGCGGGTCGTGGGTCCGTGATCTACGCCTCGCGCGATGTGCGTGCCGCAACGCGTACGACCCCGATCTCTTCGTCAACCACTTCGGGTTTCGGCCTGTGGTGTCCCTGGCTTCGTCTTCTGGATTCTGATCTTCTGGATTCTGATTTCTGGCTGCTGTTTTCTGGGGATGGGGTCAGGGGAAGGGGCTACGCCCCTTCCCCTGAATCGCAAAATTTTTCGGATAAACAGATTATGGCCAAACGATACACTGATCTCTATTCATCGCTGACCACGTTTGAGAATCTCTATCTCGCTTACCAAAAGGCTGCGCGCGGCAAGCGCGGCCAGCCGCCGGTGGCGCGCTTCGATTATAACCTGGAAGAGAACCTGGTCCGCTTGCAAGAAGAACTGGCCAACAAGACCTATCAGCCGGGCCGGTATCGCTCCTTCTACATCTACGATCCCAAGAAACGGCTCGTCTCCGCCGCGCCCTTCCGCGACCGGGTGGCGCACCACGCCGTGTGCAACATCATCGAGCCGCTCTTCGAGCGCACCTTCATCGGCGATTCGTATGCCAATCGAGTGGGCAAAGGCACGCACGCCGCCCTGGACCGGGCGCAGCACTTTGCGCGGCGTTACCCTTACGTCTTGCAATGCGACGTCCGCCAGTTTTTTCCTAGCGTGGATCATGCCGTCCTGCATCGTGTTCTCGCTCGCAAGATTGGCGACGCCGACGTGATGGATTTGTGCGACCGCATCCTGGCCAGCGGCGAAGGGGTGCTGGAGGAATCATACGCGATGGTGTACTTCCCCGGCGACGATCTTCTCGCCGTGAACCGACCGCGCGGCTTGCCTGTTGGGAACCTGACCTCGCAGTTCTGGGCGAACGTCTACCTCAACGAACTCGATCAATTCGTCAAACGCCAGCTGCATTGCGCTGCCTATGCGCGTTACGTGGATGATTTCCTCCTCTTCTCCGACGATAAACGTCAATTGTGGGAATGGAAGAGCGCCATCGTCGCGAAGCTGGCGGAGTTGCGTCTCACGTTGCACGCAGAATCGAGCACCGTTTATCCCGTGACGAACGGCATCCCCTTCCTGGGATTTCGCCTCTATCCGACGCACCGGCGGCTCAAGCGCCGGAACGGGATGGCCTTTGCGCGACGGTGGCGCCGTAATTTGCAGGCGGCGGCGGCGGGCCAGCTGACGCTCGACGATCTCCAGCGCCGCGTGCAAGGCTGGATTGCCCATGCCGCGCACGGCGATACCTGGGGACTACGACGGTCGCTGCTCTCAGGCGTCATCCTCCCCTCCCGCGCGCCGGGCGCGGGAGAGGGGACGGAGGTGAGGGCATGAAAGAATCTCCTATCTTCACGCGCACCTACGATTTGCTCCGGTGGCTGATTCCCCTTACAATCAAGTTCCCTCGCCAACAGCGCTTTGTGCTGGCGGGCGCGCTCCAGCGCACGGCGCTGACATTGCAAGAGCAGTTGATCGAAGCGGCGCACGAGGCCCAACCGCTCCCGGCGCTGCGCCGCGCCGATACGACGCTGACAAAGCTGCGTTTTTATCTGCGGCGGGACGGAACCCCCAAAACACGAAGCCAGCCCCGTCCGTTCCCAGTCGCGTGTTGGCGAGACAGTCACGCCAGCCCGGCTAAATATCGAAGGGCCCTCGCGCCCCGCCCGCTCAAGGCGCGGCGCGAGGGCCAACCTGGGAGGCGTGGTGACCGACTCAATTCAGACGAACGGCGGCGCGCACGTGAGCGGCGATGTCAACACTGGCGGCGGCAAATTCGTCGGACGCGACGACCGCAGCCTCAATATCACCATCGTCGGCGGCTACACCACCGCGGACCTGGAGCGCGTTTTTGATCATCTGCGCGGCGTCGTCCCATCGCGTCAGCTCGCCCGCACCGTTGACCTGGCGAGCCGGCAGCTCACCCTCACGACGCCCGAGGCCAGGATCGTCCTCTCGGAAGAGGCGGCGAAGGCTTTGCTCGAAACCGTCGTCGCCAGGCGGCGCGGCGGCGAACGCGATTACCTCGTCGCCTTGTCGGTCCATCCGCGCTACAGCCGCTGGGCGACGCAGTTTGTCCCGCTCGCCGGGACGCTCACCCAGGTTCAACACCCGCCCGGCTGGGACGACCTGCCGCCGGAATTCACCTTGCTGCAAATCACAGGCGAGGGGCCGCAGCGCCAACTCCAGCGCCTCAGGCTCGACGACATCACCCAGGCCGTCGAGCAACACGAGGCGATTGCCCTGCTCGGCGCGCCCGGCGCGGGCAAATCCACCGCGCTCTACAAATACGCTTACGAGACCGCGCAGCGGCGATTGCAGGGCGGCCCGCGCCTGCCGCTCTACCTCACCCTGGCCGATTACCGCAACTTCGAATCGCCCTTTGCCTTTGTCGAGACGGTCTGGAAGCGTTACCTGGGCGATGCGCCGCTCCACGAGCGGCTGCGCAACGGCGAACTGTTTCTCTTCCTCGACGCGCTCAACGAGATGCCCTTCGCCGACGAGCGCGACTATCGCCGGCGGGTGAGCGACTGGCGCAACTTCCAGCGGGAGCATCCGGGCAACCGCATGATCTTCGCCTGCCGCAGCCGCGACTACAGCGAGCCGCTGGGCGTGCCGCAAGTGGAGATTGACCCGCTCGGCGACGAACGGGTGCGCGACTTCCTCCACAAATACCTGCCCGGCGAACTCGCCGCGGCCGCCTGGGGCAACTTGCAGAACAAGCCCCTCCTGGCCATCGTCCGCAACCCCTACTACCTGCAGATGCTCACCTATCTGGTGGCGAGCAAAAGCCAATTTCCTGCCACCCGCGCGGAGTTGTTCGATAACTTCATCCGGCTTCTGCTCCTGCGCGAGCAAGAGCGGAACCATCCCGATTGGCCCGGCCTCCAGCCCCTGCGCCGCGCGTTGACGGAACTCGCCGAACGGCTGCAACCGATGGGCGAAGGCACGCGCCTGCCCCGCGCTGAGATGCTCCAGCGCATCCCGACGCGCGTGCGCGGCGACGACGGTGAGAGGGACATCGCGCCCAAAGTCATCCTGGAATTGGGCATCGCCGCGACGCTGCTCGACGTGGAGAAAAGCGGCGAACAGGAATACGTGCGTTTCTATCACCAGCAGGTGCAGGAATACTTTGCCGCGCGGGCGTTGGTGGAGCGTTTCCAGGCGAAGGACGACCTCGCCGCGCGGTGGCGCCGCCCCCGGCTGGCGGCCGAGATGCCCGATCCGGGCCAACTGGGCGATTTTGAGCCGCTGCCTCCGCCGCCGACCACCGGCTGGGAAGAACCCACGGTGCTGGCCGCGGGGCTTGCGCCTGATCCCAATGCTTTCATTGACGCCGTGCGCCAAGTCAACCCCGCGCTGGCGGCGCGATGTGTGCTGGAAGGCGCGGCGGCTCGTGATCAGACTCTGGCCGACCGGGTGCGCGCCGACCTGCTTAGAGAGATGACCGATAGCCAGGCGCATCTGCGCGCGCGCGTGCTGGCCGGCGAGGCGCTGGGCCGGCTGGGCGACCCGCGCTTCAAGCGCGTCGAGGCGGATGGTGTGAAAGTCATTATCCCGCCCCTCGCGCAAATTCCGGCCGGCGAGTTTCAGATGGGATCAAGCGCATGGCACATTCTGCGCTTGCTCTTGGGCGGTTTTCAACCCGCCCAAGATGAAGTTCCTCGCCACAAAGTGAACGTGAGCGAGTTCTGGATCTGGCGGTATCCGCTCACCAACGCCGAGTACGAATGCTTTATCCGGGCCGGCGGCTACCAAAACGAAGCCTATTGGCGCAGCGAGGCCGCCCGCGCCTGGCTGCGCGGCGAGCGCGTGGAGAGCGGGGCAGTGAAACAAGCGATGGATTTCTGGCGAGCGATCAAGGCGAATCCATCGTTGATCAAACGAGCCGGCCTCAGCGCGCCACAGCAGGCGGCGTTTGCGCAACTAGCACAGATGGCAGAAGACGAAGTGCGCGAATCGTTTAGCAAGAGGTATGCCGACCGCCGCCGTGATCAACCTGCTTACTGGGACGACGAGCGCTTCAACAATCTTTCGCATCCGGTCGTCGGCGTGAACTGGTTTGAAGCGAACGCTTACTGCGCCTGGTTTGACGAGCAGATTCGCAACACAGGCGCGGAGTTCCCGCTGCCAGAGAAATATGCCGTGCGCCTGCCGACGGAGGCCGAGTGGGAGAAAGCGGCCCGGATGAAGCGCGGCTGGGCCTATCCGTGGGGCAGCCAATGGGACGGCGAACGCGCCAACACGGTTGAGAATCATTTGCTTGGCACGTCGCCAGTGGGCATTTACCCGCACGGCGCAACGCCCGAAGGCGTCTATGATTTGAGCGGCAATGTGTGGGAATGGACGGCCAGCCGTTACGAAAAATATCCCTATCGAGATGATGGGCGTAATGACCCGGACGCAGAAGGTCGTCGGGTGGTGCGTGGCGGGTCGTGGTTCAGTGTTCAACGCCTCGCGCGGTGTGCGTACCGCGACTGGTTCGACCCCGTTCTCTTCCTCGACTTCTTCGGGGTTCGGCCTGTGGTGTCCCTGGCTTCGTCTTCTGGATTCTGATTTTCTGGTTTCTGATTTCTGACTGCTGTTTTCTGGGGGATAGGGTCTGGGAAAGGGGGCGAATGCCCCCTTTCCCAGAATCGCCCACATAGATATCCGGGGCTCTGCAAAGGAGGAAGTGTCATGAACGGCGAGAAAAAAGACGCGAGCACTACGAAGACTCCTGCCTGGACACGGCTGGCCGTGCTCGTCGCCGCCGCGCTCGTCATCATGGGGGTGAGCCTGATCTGGATCGTGTCCGCCGCCTCCCGCCCGAGCCTGACGGCGCTGGCCGCCTTCGTCGGGCTGTTAGGAATTTATCCGTTCGCCTACCTCGCCTATCTAGGTTTCAGCGCCAACGCCCAGCGCGAGCGCCTGCGGGACGATTTCCGACTGCTGGGCCTCGTCAAAGAAGAGGAACTCAAATCCACTGTAGAAAAACTGTACCAGACGGTATACAGTCCGGTTCAGTTCGTCATTTTCATCGGCCTGATCCTGATCGTCTCACTGCTCACGCTGTACGGCTACTACAACCGACAGGCGTTATCGTCCATCCTCGCGCCGGAGACGATGGCGCTGGTCTTTTACAGTTTCCTGGGCGCTTACGTCTTCTCAGTGCAGGAACTGATCCGCCGCTACAACACCTTCGACTTGCAGCCGCAGGTCTACAGCTCCATTCTGGTGCGCATGCTGGTGGCCATGTTGACCACCTTTGTGGGCGCGGCCGTCATCACGCTCAGCGGCGGCCAGCTAGCCGCCGCGGAGGGGGGACAAGGCGGCGACCCGCAGGCCTGGGCGGCGGTGCTGACCTTCCTCATCGGCATCTTCCCGAGCAGCGGTCTGCGCTGGTTCTCGCAACAGGCGAGCCGCGTCCTCACTGTCTCGCCCAGCCCCGGGAGCGAACTCCCCCTGCGTGACCTGCTCGGCATCAGCGCCTGGCACGAGGCCCGGCTGTCGCAGATGGGCATTGACGACGCGCAGAACCTGGCCACCGCCGACATTCGCCGCCTGTTGCTCACCACCCAGTTCGACACCCAGCAGATCGTGCACTGGATCGATCAGGCCATTCTGTATGTCAAGGTCGGGTCCAAGCTGGAGCGCTATCGCGACGCCAAGATCACGACCTTCCACGAACTCCGCCTATTATTGAATGATCTCTCCCTCGATCCGCGGCTTAACCTCAAGCCGGACGAGCAG
>DAOTXG010000352.1:0-8807 GCA_034435515.1 Anaerolineales bacterium | reverse complement strand
GTATTTATACCCTAACCATTGCGGGCACGGGTGAGAACACAGCAACTACTGGCGATCTTGACATCACGAGTAGTCTGACCATCAGCGCAACGGGTATCACCAGCCCCACGATTGACGGCAACCGGCTTGACCGCGTGCTGGAGATCATCACGGGCTCAGTGTCGGCGAGCATCTCCGGGGTGATCATTCAGGGCGGCCAAACGATTAGCGATTCCAGCAATTTCTCCGACAAATATGGCGGCGGCATCTCTATTCACTCTGGCAATGTGTTGACTCTGAGCGACAGCACGCTCATTACTAACACGGCCTACAATTCTGGCGGTGGTATTTTCAACGACGCCGGCGTATTGATGGTAATCAATAGTGTCATTATGAGCAATACTGCACTCTATGGGTATGGGGGCGGTATCAGGAACTTTGTGGGTGGTACAGCGGTTGTATCCAACAGTGTGATTTCTGAAAACTTTGCGAAATTCGGCGGCGGCGGCTTCGACAACACTGGCACACTTGTCGTCGCGACGAGTGTCTTCTCTGGTAATAGCACACCTGGTAGTGCCGTGGGCGGCGGCGGCATTCTCAATGGCGGCATCCTGACTGTCACGAGTAGCCTCTTCTCGGGCAATAGCGCAAATGCAGGTGGCGGCATTTTTGCTCACTGGACAACCAGAGTGGCTGACAGCCTCTTCTCCGGCAACAGCGCTCAAAGTGGCGGCGGCATTTACAACTACAGGGCTTGGTTCAATATTGCCGGCAGTACTTTTTCTGGCAACATCGCAACTCAAGGCGGCGGCATTGCTAATGACGGCGTGATGATCATTGCCGACAGTGCTTTTTCCGGCAACAGCGCAACTCAAGGCGGTGGTGTTGGTGGTATTGGTAATGGCAACGTGATGACCATTACCAGTAGCACGATTAGCAACAACGTTGGTGCAGGTATCTTCGACTGTCCTTATTATGGCGCCCTGTTGACGGTCATCAGCAGCACAATCAGTGGCAATATCGTCACGACTGCTCCTGGCGGCGGCATCTGCGGACGGGGGACGATTACGCTGATTAATAGTACTGTGAGTAGTAACAACACTCAATACTCTGGGGGTGGTATTTCTGTTTCTAATGGCACGCTTGTCATTACCAACAGTACTGTTGTGAGCAACGGTGCTGTTACCGGCGGGGGCAACCTCGACCTCATCACCAGCACGACGACTCTGCGCAATACCATCATCGCCAACAATATTTCAGGAGGCGACTGTGCTGTGAGCGGCGGTGTTATCAATGATGCCGGGAACAACCTTGTAGAAGACAACTCCTGTGGCTTCACAGGCGGGGCTGATCCGCTGATAGGCCCGTTGCAAGACAACGGCGGCCCAACCCTCACTCATGCGTTACTCCCAGGCAGTCCGGCGATTGACACTGGCAATAATAATGGTTGTCCTGCCGCAGACCAACGCGGTGCCAGTCGGCCTGTTGACGGGGATGCCGATGGCGTGGCTACTTGCGATATAGGTGCATATGAGTTTGCCGCGGTTGTTCCGCCCCCGCCCAATACTGCAACGCCGACTGCTACCTCGACCAGCACCCCAACGCCAACCAGTACAGGGACATCAACACACACACCGACTTCGTCTCACACTTCAACCCCAACGAGCACCGGAACGCCAACGGCGACGTCGACTCCAACTGCCACGAGTATGCCAACGCATACTCTGTCTCCAACTTCAACTAGCACGGTGACTTCAACGGACATTGCGCCTCCCACCCGTACGCCTACGCCGACAAGCACGGACACGTCAATGCCCACTCCGACTCCGACAAAGACTGTAACTCCCACGGGCACTGCTGCGACCCCGCCGAGCACTGGTACGCCGACTGACACTCCGACCCCAACGGCTACGTCAACCAGGACTGTAACTCCTACCCCTTCGCCAACAGTGACTTTCACGCCTATGTTTGGGCTGTGGCGCAGGCATTATTTGCCTATTATCCTGTACAAACCTTGAGGCACTTTCGGTGGGCAGGTGTGACGCACTTCAAAAATGCGTCGCACCTATGCTGGTCTGGTCCCCGCCTTTATTTCCAGGTGCAATCCGGGGGGAGAGTGTGTTATCATCCTTGTCGTAACAATTTTCCGAATTATCGCGCTTGCAGGGTTACGCTTATGTCGGTTAATCTGGCTCCAAACGGGTTGCCCACTACGAGTAAGTGGCTCTTTCCTGAATACGAATTCGCCAACATGAATCCGGACGACTATGCCGGGGTCGTAATTGAACGCATCCTGGAAAAGGGGCACTGGGCAGAAGTCAATTGGCTGTTCGATCACTATGGCAAAGCGCGCCTGGTCAGATGGGTGCGGCGGCATGGCTTTCGGTTGCTTTCACCGCGTTCCTTCGCGCTGTGGCGGCTGGCGTTGGATGTGAGAAACTACCGCGCCCCGGCCTGGGCCAGAAAGGCAAGGGAGATGGGATGGTAAAGTTCCATCTTAACGGGATCACCCCGGCTTGCGCGAGCGCCCTGGAATTTCTTCGCGGCCAGCCGCTTCTCCATGGCTACTACCTGGCGGGCGGCACGGCTCTGGCGCTCCAAATTGGCCACCGCGTTTCCACCGACTTGGATTGGTTCTCGTCCACGTACCTGTTGGAAGCCGGCGAGCGCGAAGCCCTGCGTCGCGCGTTGGCTGCGAGCACTGACTTCACTGTCGTCAGCGAGAAGGAGGGTCAGCTGTTTACGCGCTTGCGTGGCGCTGACGTGAGTTTTATCTACCAGCATCACCCTCTACTGCAAGCAACGGTGGATTTCGACGGCATCCCCCTCGCGGCTCCTGCTGATATCGGTTTGATGAAATTGGCGGCGATCAACTCGCGCGGTACGCGGCGTGACTTCGTTGATCTATATTGCCTCCGCGATGTGGCGCCGTTGACCACGTTGGTCGAACTGGCTGAGCAGAAATACGCCGACCGGCCCGACTTCTTAACAATCACAGCCCGGGCGCTGGCTTACTTCGAGGATGCAGAACAACAGCCTATGCCTAGCATGCTGACCAGGGTACGATGGGCCGATATCCGGCGGTACTGCGAAAAGGGCGCGCTCTGGTTGGTAAAGCGGCAAAGAGATCTCAATCGGTAGTTCCGTCATGGCAGGTGCGACGCACTTTCGCAGACCCCCGAAGCGTAGCGTAGGGGGCAGAAGTGCGTCGCACGTGGTCTGGTCCCCACCTTTATTTCCAGGTGCTATTCTCGCGGGTGGTGTGTTATCATCCCCCCCCATGGCAAACAACACAACGTCCCCTCGGGGAAGATGGGAACGGGTCCAAAGGTGGGTGGTCGAGCGCCGCGCCAAAATCAAAGACGCGGCGGTGAATATCCGGCGGGCGTTCTGGCTGGTGTGGGACGCGCACCCGCCCTCGGCGCTGGCAATGGCCGGTTGCACACTCGTCGGCGCGCTGCTGCCCGCGAGCCAGGCCTGGGTCGGGAAACTGATCGTGGACGCGGTCGTAGACGGGATCAACACGCGGGCCGGCGCGGCGGCCGGGTTGCAGGCGGTCCTGCCCCTGCTGGGCGTGGAGTTCCTGCTGCTCCTCGTCCAGGCGGCGAACGGGCAGGCGCGGAGTTTCGCCGAGCACGTCCTGCACGCGCGCGTCAACCTGAGCGTCAACACGCGTATCATCCGTAAGGCGCTCGAACTGGACCTGTCGCACTTCGAAAACGCCGAATACTACGACAAGCTCCAGAACGCCCGGCGCGAGGCCGACTGGCGCGGGCTGCAAATCATCAATGGCGGCTTTTATCTGATCCAAAACGCTGTGACGCTCATCTCTTACGGCGCGCTGCTCTTCCGGTTCAGCCCCTGGCTCGCGCTCATCCTGTTCGTCGCGACGCTCCCGGCGTTCATCGCCCAGAGCCAGTTCGCCGAGCTGCACTTCCGGGTGCTCTCGTGGCGCGCGCCGGAGTACCGCCGGCTGACCTACCTGGAGCATTTGCTAACGGATTACGACGCCGTCAAAGAAATTAAGCTCTTCAGCCTGGGCGAGCCGCTGTTGGGCCGCTACGCGAACCTGTTCTGGAAGTTCTTGAAAGAGGATCAGGCCATCGCGCAGAAGCGCAGCCTGGCCTCGCTCGGCCTCGGGCTGATCGCCACGCTGACCTACTATGGCTCGTACGCCTGGATCGTCTGGCGCGCGGTCGGGGGACTCATCACGCTCGGCGACATGACACTTTACCTCGGCATTTTCCGGGGCAGTCAGAACATGTTCGAGGCCATCTTCTACGGCTTGAGCGAACTATACGAGAACGGCCTGTTCATGTCCAACCTGTTCACCTTCCTCGAACTCCAGCCGCAGATGGCGATTGCCGCCCGGCCCCTGCCTGCGCCGCAGGATATCCGGCAGGGCATCGAGGTCCGGGGTGTGTGGTTCAAGTACGACGGGCACGACGAATTCGCCCTGCGCGACGTCAACCTGACGATCAAGCCGGGGCAGAAAATCGCGCTTGTCGGGCCGAATGGGGCGGGGAAGACGACGCTCATCAAGCTGCTCACCCGGTTGTACGACCCCACGCAAGGCGAGATTCTGCTGGACGGCGTTGACCTGCGCCATTACGACCTCCGCGAACTGCGCCAGCGCATCGGCGTCATCTTCCAGGATTTTGTCCGCTACCACGTGGCGGCGGCGGAGAACGTGGGCTTTGGGCAGATCGAGGCCCTGGACGACCGGCCGCGCATCGTCGGCGCGGCGGAGAAGAGCGGCGCTCACCCGGTCATCACCTCGCTCCCGCAGGGTTACGAGACCATCCTCGGGCGCTGGTGGCACAACGGGCGCGACCTCTCCGGCGGCGAATGGCAGAAGATCGCGCTCGCCCGCGCCTTCATGCGCGATTGTGAAGTCATCGTCCTCGACGAGCCGACCGCCTCGCTCGACGCCGAGAACGAGTTCCGCGTGTTCCAGCAGTTCCGCGCGCTGACCGAGGACAAGATGGCCGTGCTCATCAGCCACCGCTTCTCGACTGTCCGCATGGCCGACCGGATTTACGTGATTGAGAAAGGCGAGATCACCGAGCGCGGCTCGCACGAGGAGTTGCTGATGCTCGGCGGGACGTACGCGCGGCTGTTTACGTTGCAGGCGGAGTCGTATAAATAGCAGATGGCAGATAGCCGATGGCCGCTTCGCGTGGCAGAAGTCAGAAGGCTGAGGGCCGGGGTATGATTTCTTTCAGACGTTTTTGGTCTGCGGGTGGATTGGTCTTGGTTGCCCTGGTGGGCGCGTGTGCGGCGCCTGTGCCGCCTTCCCCGCCGACCAAAGCGCCCCCACCCCCACGGACGACCCAGGTCTCGACGGCCCGGCCCCCCCTCGTGCCGACGGTTACGGCCACACCGCTCGGCGCCTTCACTGTTGCGCCCACAAGCACAGGCGAGCCTCAGACGCTCCCCCGCACCGAAACGCCGGATGTGCTTTTTGTCCCGACCATCCAGGAATATCCTGTCCCCTCCGGTTCGCGCCCACACGACGTTGCGCCCGCGCCCGATGGCACGGTGTGGTACACAGCGCAGGCGGCAGGCGCACTAGGGCGGCTGGACCCGGTCACGGGCGAGACACATCACATCCCGCTGGGGAGCGGCTCAGCGCCGCACGGCGTCATCGTCGGGCCGGATGGCGCGGCGTGGATCACCGACAGCGGCCTCAATGCCATCGTGCGCGTTGATCCGACCACGGAAACGGTTTCCGTCTACCCGTTGCCTGCCGGGAGCGGCTACGCCAATCTTAACACCGCCGCGTTCGACGGGCGCGGTGTGCTGTGGTTCACGGGGCAGAGCGGGATATATGGCCGCCTGAATCCGGCGGAAGGGAAGGTGGAGGTGTTCAGCGCCCCGCGCGGCCGCGGGCCGTATGGCATCGCCGCCACGCCGGCTGGGGACGTGTACTACGCCTCGCTCGCGGGCAGTCACATCGCGCGGATTGACCTGGACACGGGCGCGGCGACGGTGCTTGAGCCGCCCACGCCCGGGCAAGGAGCGCGCCGCGTCTGGTCGGATTCGCGCGGGCGGATTTGGGTGAGCGAGTGGAACGCGGGGCAGGTGGGGATGTACGACCCGGCGACGGGCGCGTGGCGCGAATGGAAACTCCCCGGCGGTAATCCCAAAGCCTACGCGGTTTACGTAGACGACCGCGCCATGGTGTGGCTCAGCGATTTCGGCGCGAACGCGCTCGTGCGGTTTGACCCGGCGCGGGAGGCGTTTGAGGTCTTCACGCTGCCGAGTTCTCCCGCGAACGTCCGGCAAATCCTCGGCCGCCCCGGCGAGGTGTGGGGGGCGGAGTCGGGGGTGGATAAGCTGGTGGTGGTCAGGACGGCGGGGCAGTGATAAGTAATCAGTAATGAGTAATTAGAGGTAGAATTAAGGCATGAAGCTTGACAAGGAACTGTACCGCAAAGCCCATGAGGCCCTTCAACAGTGGAGTGATGCCAAGCTGCTCTATCGTGTGCAGGCCGATGCCAGCCTTTCTCCACAGGAGGCCTGGAAACGGTATGTTGATCTAATTGAGTTTGGCTGGTGGCTTTGTCCCCAACCAAGCCAGTGGCAACGTGAGCAGAAGTTAGCTGATTTGACTCGCTACTACGAGCGGCTGCAAAAGTTCGAGAATTGGAGGCGGACACGTGCCAGTGCCAGACCATCTTAAAACACCGCTCCGTGCGGCTGTAGCATTCTTGGAAAAGCAGGATTATCGCTACGCCGTCATCGGCGGGGTAGCGGCTTCGCAATGGGGGTTGCTTCGCTTTACCTATGATGTGGATATCAAAGTCCTTGTCCCCAATACTGAATATCCGTCCGTCCGCGCTGCGCTGAGAAATGCTTTTCCTGACCGCGCTCGGGAACATACGCCTGAGAACCCATTTATTGTGGCGGTTAATATCGCAGGCGTTACGGTAGATTTTCTGCTGGCCTTGCCGGGCTACGAGGAGCAGATTATCGAACGGGCGGTGCGCCGTGACCTCGACGGTTTCTCAGTATGGGTCTGTTCAGCCGAAGACCTGATTATCCAGAAGATGTATGCCGGGCGAGGGAAAGACCTGCCGGATGTGGAAGCTTTGCTGCTGGCGCAGCGCAGCAAATTAGACGAGGCCTATATAGAGGACTGGCTGGTTCAATTTGCCGAGGCGCTGGAAAAGCCGGAGATATTGACGGAGTACCACCGACTGCTGGCAGAGTCGAAAACCAAGAAACTGGATTAACCGGTCTCCACGAGTTTCGCCCCCGTTATCTCAATCAAATCCTTCACCCCCAACCGGATATTCACCCCGCGCTGTCCAGCGCTGATGTGAATGTAGGGAAGTCCGAGCGCGGCGCGCTCGAGGCAAATCTCAAAGCCTCTGTTCAACAGCGCCAGCGCTGAGATGCCGCCGACCTGCAGGCCGGTGAGCGCTTCGGCCTCGCGTTGAGTCGCCATCTTGAGCTTCTTCTCGCCGAGCGAGGCGGCCAGGGTTTTGAGATTTAATTCGCGCCCGGCGGGGATCATCACAAGTAGCGGCTTCTTCCCCTTCGCTTCACGTAGAACCACAAGTGTTTTGTAAACGCGCTCCGGCGGCACGCCGAGTAGTTCCGCCGTCTCCTCCGCCGAGTGCTTCTCTAAGGAGAACTCGAAGACCTCGTATGGCACTTTGCGCGAGTCAAGCAGGCGGGTGACGGTGTTGCGGAAGGGCATAGGCAAAGGTCACAGGAGGAGCAAAATCAGCTTTGCAGTAACGACTTAAGTCGTTACCGCCGGTTAGACGGCCTTGTAGTAACGACTTAAGTCATTACTACCGGGTAGACAGTCTTGTAGTAACGGCTTAAGTCGTTACTGGCGGGTAGACAGTGAGGTCAGTCGCCGGCCTCGACGACGCGTGGTCTGAGCGCCGGTCGCGGCATGAGCCAGAGGCTGATCAGCGCCGCGAGCAGGACGACCAGCGCGTTGGCCTGCAAAACGTATCCCAGTCCGATCCGGTCGGCGGCGATGCCGCTGACGTACGTGCCCATCGTCCCGGCGGTGAACATGAAACCCAGGATGATACCCGAGGCCAGGGCCGCGCGGCTCGGCAGTGACCGCTGGGCGGCGGTGACCAGGATGCTGTGCGGCGCGCCGTTGAGGAACCCGGCGAGGACGGCGAGCAGGTAAATCCAGATTCCACTCGCCGCCGGGAAGAAGAAGAAAGGCAGGGCGCTCAGCGCCTGCGCCAGCGCGATGGTCCGGCGCTGACCCCAGCGCTCGCTGAACATCGCGCCGACCACGCCGCCGATAGCCGACCCGCCCATGAACAGCGCCACAATCGCCCCGTAAATCGTCGGCGCCAGGCCCAGGTCGTGAAAATGCTTGGGCGCGAAGGTCGTCGTCACTGACTGCGCCCACACGCGCAGGGCGGCCAGGAGCATGACGACCCAGAACAGACTTAGATTGGGCGGCGGGGCGACGGCGCTCTTTTCGCCGCCGGAAGCGGGGAGGAGGAGCGCTGAGGGGCGCATGGCCCAGGCCGTGAACAGGCCAATCGGGATTGTCAGGCCGGCCGGGACGAGAATGCCGGGCCGCCCCAGGGTGTCCATGATGACGCCGCCGATGGCCGGGCCGAGGGAGAGTCCACCCTGGCCGAAGAGGAAAAAGATCGAGGCCGCCGTCGCCATTTGCCCGGCCATGTGCTGCTTGCCGACCTGCGCCGCCTTCATCGTCCCCGGCGGGTGGAACGCGCCCGAGCCGAGCGAGCCGAGGATCAGGCAGCCAATCGGCCAGTAGCCAGGCGTGACGGCGGCCAGCGCGAAGCAGGCGGCCATCCACACCACGCCCCCGGTGG
>DAOTXG010000351.1:0-7666 GCA_034435515.1 Anaerolineales bacterium | reverse complement strand
AGTACAGTATTCGTATTAACGACCAGTGGCGCATTTGTTTCGAGTGGAGAGAGAACAATGCTTATCAAGTCGAAATCGTTGACTATCACTAGGAAGAGGCGGCGGTCGCCGAAACTTGCGCCGGTGCATCCCGGCGAAGTGTTGCTGGAGGAATTTTTGAAGCCGTTGGGCCTGAGCCAGCACCGGCTGGCGCTCAAAATCGGCGTCCCAGCGCGGCGCATCAACGAGATTGTGCTGGGCAAGCGGCGGGTGACCGCCGACACTGCGCTTCGCCTGGCGCGCTTTTTCGGCACATCCGCGAAGTTCTGGCTGGGCTTACAGATGGATTACGATCTGGATGTGGCTGAGGATGAGCTGGCGGAACAACTGGAACAGGAAGTGGCAACGCTGGCCCTGGCTGGTTGAAGGGCGCTCGCCACATGCAGACCAGACTCGCCAGACCAACCAGCCAACTTTCAGCTCACTTCCTCCCCTATATCGCCCTGGCCCTGGGGATACTCGGGCTGGGCTTTTCGGCCATCTTCGTTAAGTGGGCCAACGCGCCGGGCGGGGTCAGCGGGTTTTACCGCATGGGGATCGCGACGGCGGTCATGGCGCTCCCGTTCGCCGTTCACGCTGCGCGGAGACGCGGCGCGCCGCTTTCGCGCCGCCATCTCTGGTTCGCCGTGCTCGCCGGGCTATTCTTCGCGGGCGACCTGGCCGCCTGGAACACGGGCGTGCTCATCACCAACGCCGCCAACGCCACGCTGTTCGGCAACACCTCGCCGTTCTGGGTCAGTCTCGGCGCGCTCCTCCTGTTCAAGGAAAAACTGCGCTCCGCCTTTTGGGCCGGCCTGGCCCTGGCCATGCTCGGCGCGGGCGTCATCCTCGGCGGCGACTTTCTCACCCATCCCGCACTGGGCTTTGGCGACATGCTCGCGGTGCTGGCCGGGTTTTTCTACGGCCTGTTCTTCCTCGCCGCCCAGCGGGCGCGAGAAAAATTGAGCTCGCTCACCGCCTGGTGGGTCTCGGCGGCGGCCAGCACCGCGGCTTTGCTGGTGTACTGTCTGCTCCTCGGCCAGCCCCTCTGGGGTTATCCGCCCGCGACGTACTGGAGCCTGCTGGCCCTGGCGCTGGTGACGCAGGTCGGCGGCTATATCTCGATCAACTACGCCCTCGGCCATCTGCCCGCCTCGCTCGTCTCCCCGACGCTGCTTGGCCAGCCAGTGATGACCGCGCTCCTGGCTGTGGTCTTCTTGGGCGAGCCGCTCAGTTGGCTGCAGGTCGGCGGCGGCGCGCTGGTGCTCGTGGGAGTAGGGGTCGTGCATCAGAGTAATACGATAACCAAGGAGACTCAATGAACGACGTCATTTTTGACAAGAAAGAGCAATTGGAGAAAGTCCAGGCCGCGCTGCTGCCCGGCGAAAAGGTCGAGGCAGTCTTCGACATGAAAGGCGGCGGCACCGGCTTCCTGGGCGTCACTTCCCACCGGCTGATTTTCTACGACAAGGCTTTCCTGCGGCGAATGAAGGCGGTGGTGTCCATCCCCTATTCGCGCATCCACAGCCTGGCGGCGGAAGACGAGAGCGGGCTGCTCACCGGCCGCGGCTTTTTTCCAGCAGCAAGCTCGTCGTCTATACCAGCCACGGCGAGCACGAGTTCGAGTTCCGCGGCGCCGACGCTGGCGCGCGTGGTCGCGTTCGTGGACGACGGGGTGAAGCCGGAGGCGCTGCCCATTTTCAATCAGTCGGGCGCGCTGGTAGATGCGCTCACGCCGCTGGCGCACTTGCAGAGCGCCTTCCCGCCCCCGCCCCTGGCTCATGCGCAATCCGCCGTTTTCGGGGACTTTGCCCAGCTGGTCGGATATGATCTCGGGCAGTCAACGGCGGCGCCGGGCGAAACGGTCAGCCTGCGCCTGAACGCCGCGCTCCCCTTAGGGGCCGTCTAAAAATAACTTCCGCACTTTCGCAACCGTAGGAGCGGCTTGTAGCCGCGACCCTCGCGGTTGAAAACCGCTCCTACGCTAGAAAACGGGAAACCGTCAGTCTTTCTTCTCGCTCCCGCCTTTATTGGCCGCCTCGCGCACGGCAGGCAGGTTCTTCAACAGGTCAATGAGACTGATCCCGGTCAGGGCTTCGACCACCACCGGCAGTTGGGCGATGGCGTCCGTCACGTCGCGCGTGACCCTCGACGCGCCCGCGCCGGCGTTGCCGTCGCCGCCGGAGCTGATCACCACGATCTTCTCGGTCTTGGATAGCGGCTGGGCTACCGCCGCCGCCAGTTCGGGCAGCTTATCCAGCAGCTGCTGCAGGATGGCGGCCTGGGTGTATTGCTGCCAGGCCTCGGCCTTCTTGCTCGTGGCTTGCGCCTCGGCGAAGCCCTGCGCCTGGATCACGTCCGCCTGCGCCAGGCCGCGCGCCTTATTGGCGTCGGCTTCACCGGCACCCAGGTTGCGCGTGGCCGCCGCTTGCCCCTCGGCTTCGGTTTCGGTCTGATACTTCTTCGCGTCGGCCAACGTGCGGATGCGGTGCTGCTCGGCCTCGGCCGGCTTGCGGACGGTCGCTTCCAGCTCGCGCTCGCGGCGCAGCACTTCCTGCTCCTGCACCTCGATCTGCTTGCGCTTCTCGACGACCGAAATCTGCACCTCCTGCTCTTTCACTTTCTGGTTGGTGATGTTCTGCTGGAGCGTGTAGGCCAGTTCGGACTCGGCCTTCTTCTGGTTCACCTCGGCGTCGTACGACGCCTTCTGCACCGCATAGCTCTTTTGCGCCTCGGCGATCTTCGTCTCGGCCTCAAACTTGGCGGTCTCGCCCTCCTGCCGCGCGTGGGCCGATTGGATGGTCGCGTCCCGCTGGGCGTTGGCCTGCCCGATGGCCGCGTCGCGCTTGACCTCGGCGATGCGCGCCTGGCCGAGCGCGTCCAGATAGCCCTGCTGGTCGTGGATGTTCTTGATCGTGAACGAGACGATCGTCAGGCCCATGTTCTTCATGTCCAGGGACGAGACTTCCTGAACCTCCTGGGCGAACTTGTCCCGGTCGCGGTAAATTTCCTCGACCGTCAGCGTGCCCAGGATGGCGCGCAGGTGGCCTTCCAGCGTTTGCAGCGCCACGTTCTGGATCTCGCGGACGTTTTTGGATAGGAACTGCTCGGCGGCGGTGATGATGGACACGTCGTCTGAGCCGACCTTCACCTGCGCCACGCCGTCCACCGTCACCGGGACCCCTTGCGAAGTGTACACGTTCGTCGTGACGACCTCAATCGTCATCAATTCCAGCGACAGGTTGTCCACCCGCTCGAGCACCGGCCAGATGAACGTGCCGCCACCCTTCACAACGCGGAAACTGCGCCGCACTTTCTGGCCGGTGACCGGATCAATGACCTCAGACCCTCGCCCGGAGATGATCAGCACCTCGTTCGGGCCGACTTTCTTGTAGCGGGCGGCGTAGACGAACGCCAGCACCAGGACCACGAAGAAAAGCGCAAAGACGGCAATGACTGCGATAGTAGTCATGGCAACTCCTTCCGAGAAATCCATTTTCCTACAGAGTTTGTGGCCGGACGACGACTACCCCGCCGACGACTCTCTCGATCACGACCGCTGTCCCGCGTGGTATAGGCTCACCCGTCCCCGACCGGGCCGTGTACGTCACCCGGCCGCCCTGCGCGACAAACGCCACCGCCCCCACCCCGCGCGCCGAGATCGGCGTGGTCACTTCGGCCACCGCGCCGACGATATCCTGCAACTTGACTTCGGACGAGCCTTGCGGCGCGATGAGGAAATAGCCGAAGGCAAAATGCGCGATGACTGCCACGACCAGCCCGCCCCCGGCGGCCCACGCCAGGCTCCATCGCGCCGAAACGTCGAACAGCCCCAGCCCGATCAACCCGAACGCGCCGAACGCCGTCACAAAACTGGCGATGGTGACGGGCGAGAGCGACGGCACGCTGACCTCGGGGTGTTCCACGCCCACATCCACCGGCCCGATCTCGTGCCCGCCGATATTCAGGTCAATGCCGGGGAGGTGGATGTCCTGCAGCGCGCCGCCGACCAGGATAATCACGGCGTAGATCACGCCGACGCCGAGCAGCGCCAGGTAAAGCAGCGTCAGGCCGGGGGAAGTGAGGAAAGTGTCCATCGCCGCGAGACCGGACAGGTTTCTAAAACCTGTCCGGTCTTAAGTTTCTACTTCTTGTTGCCCGAGATGAATCCTTCGATCAGGCTCGTGAACTCCATCGGGAAGATATACTTCGTGGAGGGGCTCATGCCCAGCGCCTTGAGCGTCTCGAAGTATTGCAACGTCATCGTCTTCTGATCCACGCTCTGCGCGGCGGAGTAAATCTGCTGCAGGGCGGCGGAGAAGCCTTCGGCGCGCAGGAGCTGGGCCTGCTTCTCGCCCTCGGCGCGCAGGATGTTGGCCTGCCGCTCGCCTTCCGCCGCAAGGATGGCCGCCTGTTTAGTGCCTTCAGCGCGGTTGATGGCGGCTTCCTTGTCGCCGGTAGACTCGGTGACCAGCGCGCGGCGGACGCGCTCGGCGGACATCTGCTTGTTCATCGCCTCCTGCACGTCCTTGGGCGGGATGATCTCGCGGATTTCGACGTTGGTGACTTTGACGCCCCAGCGTTCGGTGACTTCGTCAAGCTTGACGCGCAGGGTCTGGTTGATGTGTTCGCGCTGGGAAAGCACGTCGTCGAGCGGGATGCCGCCGATGACCGAGCGCAGGGTGGTGGTAGCCATGCCCGCCGCCGCCAACTCGAAATTCCCGACCTGGTTCACGGTGTCACGCGAGTTGATCACTTTGTAATACCACAGGAAGTCAATCGAGATGGGCGCGTTGTCTTTGGTGATCGAAACCTGATGCGGGATCTCGCGCACCTGCTCGCGCAGGTCCACCGTGCGGGCGGCGTCAATGACCGGCAGCAGCAGCACCAGGCCCGGCCCCTTCTCGTCGAGCACGCGCCCCAGGCGGAAGACGACCAGCCGCTGGTATTCGGGCACGATGCGGATCGCGGTGAACCCAATGACCAGGCCCCCTACCACGACTAACCCACCGACACAGACGAGCAAAGGCAGTATCGTATCCATGTTTTCCTCCGGGTAGAGAAAGAGAGTAGAGAAGAAAAAGAAAGAGAAAAAGAGAAACTGCCACTATTCTAGCGCGTTTCGCTTTTGCCCGCTTTGGCGACTTTGAGCCGCAGCCCTTCGCGGGCGACGACGACGACCGGCGTGCCCGCCGGGATTTTTTCGTCGGCGCTTGCGCTCCACAACTCGCCCGCCGCGTACACCGTGCCCGCTTGCGCGCCGTTCACGTCCGTCTGCGCCACGCCCTGGCTGCCGATCACTCGGCTCAAATCCTGGCTGGGGGGCAGGCGCTGCGCGGCCAAGCCTTTCGCCAGGATGAAACCGAAGAGCGCGGTGGAGGCCAGCGTCACGAGCAGCACTGTCACCCACGAGAGCGCCGCCTGCGCGCCGCTTTCGACGCGGAAGAGGAGTAGGGAGCCAATGGCGAGGGCGATGGCCCCACCCGCCAGCAGCGCGCCGTGCGCCATCAGGCGAAATTCGAGGACGAAGAGGGCCAGCGCCAGCCCGATCAGCGCCAGGCCGGAGAGGTTCACCGGAAGCCGGCCGCCGATGAGGCCTACCACCGCCAGGGCGAGGGCAATCACGGCCACGCCCTCCGGGATGCCTGTCCCCGGGACGGAAACCGCCAGCACGACCGCCCACACCCCGATCACCAGCAGCACGTAGGCGACTGTGGGATCGGTCAGGAGCGACCAGAGGAAACTCGCCGCCGCGTCCATTTGTCTCTCTCCTTTCTTTCTGCATCAGCCGTGAGGCCGGCCCTCTTTGGCGGCCTGCGCCTGCACCAGCTCCTTAATCTCGGCCAGCACCTTGTCGTCGGGCGCCTGGCGCTGCGCCTCGGCCAGCACGCGCAGGCTGCGGTCGTAGCGTCTGATCTTAGCGTAGCCGATGCTCAGGTCTTTATAATACTGCGTTTCCATGGGCGCTAACCCGACGGCCCGCCGCCACTGGGCGACGGCCAGCGCCCACAGGCCCTTTTTGCGGTAATCGTGGCCGCGCCGGTAGAAGTCCAGCGCGCTGCGGGCCGTGGGGTCGGGCTGCGTCAGCAGGCGCTCGGTGTTGATTGGGAACTCGCGGTCTGAGGCAAAGAGCAGCACCAGGGTTCCCAGGGCCAGCGCCAGGTTCAGCAACGCGCCCACCGGCCCCAGGTAGCCCGTGAGCAGCAGATACGTGTTCCAGAGCAGGTCGGCGAGCATGAGCACAATGGCTGCATAGAAGATGACCGCCCAGCGCTGGCTCAGCAGCAGCAGCAGGCCGAGCATCATTGCCGCGCGCAGGAGATGGCCCTGGATCAGCATCTGGGCGGCGGCCGGGGAGATCCGCTGAAAGTCCCCGAAGAAAACCCGGATGCCGAAGATGCTCAGCACATACTCAGCGCTGTCGGAGCCGCGCAGAGTCGTCGCCAGCAGCGGCGAGAGAAGGCCGGCAATCCCTGTGCCCAGCGATATCCCGACGAGCAGCTGGGCGAAGCGCAAAAATTCGGATTGCTGCGATTTGCTCACGCGGACGTACAACCGACCCTTGCAGTGCGGGCATTTGGAGTCGTTCACGCCAGTCATCCGGCCGCAATACGGGCACTGGTACGGGTCGTCAATGCCGTCGTCACTTTCGAGCGGGACTTCGGGCAGGTAATCCCGCCACTCAGTTTGCCCCTCTTCCTTTACGCGCGAGCTCTCCTCTGGTTGCGCCTCCGGTGCGGCGGGCCAAGTCGTCTCGGGCTGGCTCAGCTCGGCCACCGGCGGCACGCTGTCGCGCACCTGGGCCAGGAGTTGCGACAGCCGGCTCTTGATCGCAGCGCTGTCCGGGGTGAGGACCAGGGCGTTCTCCAGCGCGGTCACTTTGTCCGCCAGGTCGTCCATCACCTCGCTCAGCCAAACCCAGGCCAGCACGACTTTTTCGTCCAGTTCGACCGCCCGCAGCAACAGTTCGCGGGCGCGCGCCCGGTCGCCGGCTTTGGCCGCCTGGATGCCGGCCTGGAGTAGTCTTTGGGGATCCGCTGGCTCAGAGGTCATGCTATGCCTGAAGGCGTTGGGAAAACAAAGACAAGCCGACAACTGCCCGACAACCTGGGGTAATGCTGGTTAGCCGATTCCCAGGGTCGCGCCATTGGGATTATACAACCGCGCCCAAAGCGGCACAAAAGGCATTTGTATTTCCCCCTGGACTATCTACAATTCAAGTCAATTTGGCCGCTTAGACCATTGGTCACAAGTTAAGGATCGCCCCACGCTGTCAAGGGTAAAGGTTGAGCGGTACGGGTTGGGTCGGACGCTTGCGCTGACGTTGGAGGAGACCAGGCCAGTGGGCATTGGCGGCGAGATACTGCACCCCAGTCGGGGCTTCGCCACGCTTGGCACGCGTGATGAACGTGACCTGGGCGGCCGTCAGTTCAATAAACCGTTGAAAGTTGGTGTAGCCCAGATCAAAGCTGCAGGAGCGGTAACACGGCGGTGAGAATGCGCAGAAACAGTTCGGCCGGAACGGGGCTCAAACGCTCGGACAGGGCTTGTTGGGTCACGTGGAAGGGCGGCAGCCAGAGCAGCTGTTCGCTCCGCGCCAGCCGGACCAACTCGCACACGCCGCCGATCTGCCGCCAAATCCGGCTGA
>DAOTXG010000350.1:0-2090 GCA_034435515.1 Anaerolineales bacterium | reverse complement strand
GCCACATTTCCGAGTTCGGAGAGTTCGATGGAACGCAGACGGTCTTTTCCCGCCCTGAAACCCGCCAGGTCGTAAAATGGCGACTTTTCGTGCTCAAGTGTCCATTGATCCCAGAGTTTTTGATTGGCTTGAAAATACTCGTCCATAAGTCACCAGTCGGGTTGCCGAGGAGTCTCCAGGACCCCGAAGGGCCGATTTCCTAGAACCTGCTATAAGTATACTGGGTATATCACGATTTCGTAGTAAGTGTGCACGCAAAGGTTGATACTGTGGGCGAATTATTACGTCTACCTGTTGGCAACGGATTTTGTAACCGCTTCGCGTGTAACGGATAGCACACCCATCCGCTACATCCGTTACCCATCCGTTGCCGATTTCGCCAACAGTATCAAAGGTTGTCAGCCGAATTGCGCCGGAGTCCAAAATCTCCTGATTTTGGCCGAAGTCGGGAGACTTCGGACTCCGCGCCTGGCATGTTTTGCATGCACACCGTAGTGACGACTTTAGTCGTCAGGGCGAAAAGCGACTAACCCCACAGGGGCGCTTCGCGGAGTCGCTACTACGAGTCGCTTTCACGAATGGCTGATACTCAGTCCTATCAGGCCTGGAAGCCGGAGGAGCACACATGCCTGAACTCACCGCCGAACGCCTCATCACCCTGCTGAACCTCGAGCCGCTGCCCGTCGAGGGCGGGTACTTCCGGCAGACCTACCACGCCGGGGAGACGATTGAGCCGCCGGCCCTGCCCGCGCGCTACCGACGGCCCAAAGCGCTCGGCTCGGCCATTTACTATCTGCTGCACGGCGACCACTTCTCCGCTCTGCACCGGCTGTTGACCGACGAGATTTACCACTTTTACCTGGGCGACCCGGTGGAGATGCTTCTGCTCTATCCCGACGGCGCAAGCGAAGTGATGAGCCTCGGCCCGGATTTGGAAGCAGGCCAGCGCGTGCAACTGGTCGTGCCGCGCGGCGTCTGGCAAGGCGCGCGCCTGCGCGTCGGCGGCGCCTGGGCGCTGTTGGGCGCGACGCTGGCCCCGGCGTGGGACGAGGGCGATTTCGTGCTGGGCCGACGCGAGGAGTTGGAGCAGCACTACCCTGACCGGGCAGAGATGATTCGCGCATTGACGAGATTCCAGGACTCACCCAAGAATAAACTGCCCAGACCCTAAGGGTCTCAGAGACCCTTAGGGTCTGAAGGGGACACGGATAAACACGGGTCAACACGGATTCTTTTCATCCGTGTTCATCCGTGCGAATCCGTGTCCCAACAACTGAAGAGATCATATGACCATTCCTCCAGTCAAAACACTTCTGGACTTCTCCAACAGGGTAGTCGTCGTCACCGGCAGCGGGAGCGGGCTGGGACAAGGCATTGCGCTGCGGTTTGCCGAGGCCGGGGCGCGGGTCGTCGTGCACTATCGTTCGAGCGAGGCGGGCGCGCGGGCGGTCGTGAAGCGCATTGCCGAGGCGGGCGGGGAGGCCATCGCCGCGCAAGGCGACCTGACGCGCGAGGCTGACGCGGCCCGGCTGATCCGGCAGGCGGTGGAAGCCTTCGGGCGCGTGGACGCGCTGATCAACAACGCAGGGGCGTATCCGCGCGCGAGCGTGCTGGCGACGACCCTGGCGCAGTGGGACGAGGTAATCAACGCGAACTTGCGCAGCGCGTTTCTATGCACGCAGGCTGCGGCGCGACAGATGATCGCGCAGGGAGATGGCGGGGCTATTGTGAACATCACCTCGATTGAGGCTGAGAACCCCGCGCCGGAGCACAGCCACTACAACGCGGCGAAGGGCGGCCTGCTCATGTTTACCCGCGCCTCAGCCTACGAACTCGCCGCGCACGGCATCCGCGTCAACGCCGTCGCGCCGGGATTGATCTGGCGGGAGGGGATCGAGCAGGACTGGCCCGAGGGCGTGGCGCGCTGGCAGAACACCGCCCCCCTGCGTCGCCTGGGCCGGCCTGAGGACGTGGCCGACGCCTGCCTGTTCCTCGCCTCCCCCGCCGCGCGCTGGATCACCGGCGCCAGCCTGACGGTGGACGGCGGGGTGATGACCCATCAAATTTATTGAAACACACCGGGGCGGGTT
>DAOTXG010000349.1:0-4250 GCA_034435515.1 Anaerolineales bacterium | reverse complement strand
AAGTATCCAAAACTTCTTACTACTTTTCTCATGCTCGCGGCGGATTTGCAATCCGCCGCCTGGCCGCCGGATTACAAATCCGGCGGGAGCAAAAAAGTAGGGAAAACTTTTGAGGAGTTACTTAGTTGCCGCCGTCGCCGCCGAAGTCCTCTCCGCCGCCTGTTCCGCCGCTGACGTCGTCAGGGGCGCTCTCGCCGAAGACGACGAAGCCTTGTTGATCGGCGGCCGCCTTGAGCTTGCCGAACGCCGTTCCCTTGAACGGGAAGGAGGTCTCCTGCGTCTGCGGGTTGAGGTGACCGAGGTTCATCGCGCCGGCCACGATGTTGCTGCTCAGGTCCCAGACGATCACCCCGCGCGTAATGTCGGACTCGTAGATGCGCCCGTTGTACCAGTAGGTTGACCAGTCACCGCCCAGCTCGATGGCGGCGGGATTGTTCGGGTTGACCAGCGGCGCCGGGTCGGCGTAGGCGACCTCGAACGCGTTCGCCGGGTCGGTGAACTCGACGACCGAGATCCCCGACTGGTAGTTGCCGGCGACGAGCACGTAGCGCTTGTCGGTCGGCACGACGTTGAAGTTGTGCCAGGTGCAGTTCTCCAGGTTCGTCTGCGGCCGCGGATGGACGAACGTGCCCAGCAGGTCGCCAGTGCGCGCCGCGAAGAAGAAGAGCGACCGGTTGGTGAGGCTGCTCGTCGCCTGGCACTGCGCCTGGCCGCCGCCGCCCGGCTCGTGGCCGAAGATGAGCACGTTGCCGTCCCAGGTGAACGAGGCGGAGTGCCCGATCCCGACGCCGGTGATCGTGCGCGAGTAGAGCTGCACCGGGTCCTCGAGCGAGCCTTCAGCCGGCGGAGCGAGGCTCGGGTCGAAGCTCCAGACGGTGAAGCCGTTGCCGCCAGCGCAGGCGGCGAGGTTCACCCCGCCGAGGATGACGCTGGTGTCGTGGCAGCTGCGGCCCGCCGGCTCCCGCCGGAGGAAGACCGCGCTCGCCGGGTCAGAGAGCGGGATCTTGACGATGTCAATCCCCGGACAGGCGCCGCTCGACGCGCTGTTGTAGACGTACAGGTTGCCTCGGGCGACGTCAGGCACCAGCGTCGCCGTGTGCGAGCCGCAGCCGGTTGGCGTCGTGTCCGCGGCCATCCTCAGGTTCCTCACGAGAACAGGACTCGCCGGGTCGCTGGTGTCGAAGATATTAAGCCCTTCGAAGCCCTGCCCCACGAGTTCGCCGCCGCAACTGGCGACTGGCGCGTTGGCCGCCGAGACGGGCGAGTTCCATGAGCGGATGAGCAGGTTCTCCCACACTAGCACATCGCCCTGATTCCCAATGCCAGTCCCGCCGACGCAGCCGGTGTAGTTGACGATTTCGACCGGATTGTCGGGTTCGGAGATGTCAATGATCCGGAACCCCTCGTACGTGCCCTGGAAAGCCATTCTTCCCCAGAACGTGAGGTCGGAGTTGAAGACGCCGGCTCCCGGCACGGTGTTGTCCAGGGGGATGGCCCGCGCCGAGAACCCCATGGGGTGCATGTTCTGCGTATACGCGAACGTGCTAACAGCGTCTTCGACTGGGGAGGCCGCCGTCGCGCCGCCGAGCGGCATCGCGACGAGAGCCAGCAGCGACAGCCAGACGATCAGCGGCCGTGTGCGCTTTCGATCAGCGGCCCGTGTCATCGGGCCGGCCTTGCGACGGGGTGTGCCTGGTAGATACATCAGTTCCTCCATTCTGTCTGACCTAAACTCAATGGCCCGCGCCGCCGGGTCAATCTTGCGCAAGACGGAACGCCAGAAGCGCGGCGCGCCATCTGCCGGCCGAGGCGTTAAGGGCCGACTATTCGCATAAAGCCGCGCGTGAAGGCGGGGAGCGAATTCGCCTCTTGACAGCACGAAACACTTTGGCGAGAGATGAATTCCTGCCCACGCGCAACTGAGGCTTCGAGCCTAAAATGGCCGATGTTCGGTCAAGTTACCGCAATGAGAGTTGGAGGAAGAAATGCTGGCGCAAGCCACTCCGGAGGGGATACAAGAGTTTCTTGGGCCACATTCTCGGAAATCAGTATAGGGTGAAACCAGGGAGTTTGTCAACCGGCAAATCGGAAAGGTGTGCACGCAAACGTTGTCAGGCGGCCCCGTTCCGCCGCAGTTGCACTGCGGCAAGGCCGCTGTCAGCAGTGCAACTGCTGACAAACGTTGCGTTTCAGCTGGTCGATGAGGCGCAAGTCGCCCCTACTTCGCTAACATCCGCGCCATCCGGTAATACTCCAGGTTGGCCCGGCGCTTGTTGGCGCACACCTCGGCCAGCGGCGTCGTCGCGATCTCGCGCCCGTGCAGGCCGACCATCATTCCCTGTTCGCCTTTCACCAGGCGCTCCACCGCCGCGACGCCGAAGCGCGCCGCGAGCAGGCGGTCAAAGGCGGTGGGCCGCCCCCCGCGCTGGATGTGTCCGAGGATCGTCAGCCGGAACTGGAAGCCTGTGTTCATCGCCTCCAGCTGGCGCATCAACTCCTGGCCGTGCATGTTCGCCCCCTCGGCCACGACGATGATGGCGTGCGTCTTGCCGCGCATGTAGGCGTCCGAGATCGCCGCGGCGACTTCCTCCGGGCTGGTATCCTGCTCCGGGATCAGCACCATCTCCGCCCCGCCGATGATCCCGCCCATCAGCGCCAGATAGCCGCACTCGCGCCCCATCGTCTCGATGATGAACGCGCGCTGGTGCGACGAAGCCGTGTCGCGCAGCTTGTCAATCGCCTCGATGATCGTATTCAGCGCGGTGTCCACGCCCAGCGCCATGTGCGTGCCGTGAATGTCGTTGTCAATCGAAGCCGGGATGCCGACCACGGGGAAGCCCAGGTTGTGCAGCGCCAGCGCGCCGTGCATCGAGCCTTCGCCGCCGACGATCACCAGCCCGTCCACGCCGGCCTCGTTCAGTTTGCGCACGGCCAGCCGCTGATATTTGACGTCGCGGAATTCGGGGAAGCGGCCGGTCATCAGAACCGTGCCGCCCTTCTGGATGATGCCCCCCACGTCGCGCGCGCCCACGTCGCGGAAGTCCCCGGCGACCAGCCCCTCAAAGCCGCGCCGGATGCCCTTCACCGCCAGGCCGCTGCTCAACGCCGTGCGCGCCACGGCGCGCACGCAGGGGTTCATCCCCGGCGCGTCGCCGCCGGAGGTCATTAAGGCTATCGTCTTCATGATCGCGTCCTCGTCAGGGCGAAGCGTCCGCCCGTCGGCCGCCTCGTGGCATAGGCGTCCCCGGGCGAGGTCACGCCCCAACCGGCCCTAAATGGTAGAGACGTTCCGGCGGAACGTCTCTACAGAAAAATGGCCACCCCGATTGTACCACGCGGGTTACTGCGCCCGAACCTCCACCGTCCCCGGCCCCAGCAGTTCGATTAACTGCCGCTCCAGCGCCTCGCAATAGCCGGTCGTGTCATTCGGGAAGGTGATCTGATAATTGCGGTGGTTGTATTCGATGACGTCGAACACGAACTGGTCGTGTCCCGGATAAGACAGCAGCAGGCCGTGGATGCGCCGCATCCGGCGCACGTCGCGCTCCTTGTCGCCGGTAGTGTGGAGCGTGATGCGCACCTGGCGCGGCTCACTCGCCGGCGGGGGCGGCGCCAGGTAGCCGACCGCCGCCGACTCGCGCAGCGCCCGGCCATTGCCCCCGTTCCAATGGTTGCGCCCGTTCCCGCTGCTGTGTGGCTGGGCCATATTCGCGCCTGACGGCGCCGCCAGGCCGTTAGCGCCAAAGCGCGCCACTGGCGCGGCGGGCGGCGAGTCGCCGCCCCCGCCTGAGCCGGCCGCCGGGTCACCGGGGCGTGGGGAGGCCGCGAAGGCCGCCTCGTCGTCCACCGGCAGAGGCAATTCGTCGTCCAGCCACGCGGGCGGGCTATCTTCGTCCCCTGCCCGCGGGGCCGGCTGGGCGGTGGCCGCCTTCGGCGCAGGGGCGGTTGGCGCGCCGGAGCGCAGCGGCCCCGTCCCGCTCGTCTTGACCTCGGTCGAGAGCGAGTCCGCCAGGATCTTCGCGCTGCCCTGCCCGCCTTTCGCGTCCACCCTGCCGCGAATGACCACGATCTGCCCGACGGCCAGCCACTTGCTCACGTCCCTCCAGATTTTGGGGAACACGACGAGTTCCAGGTGGCCCTGCAAGTCCTCGACGCTGACGAACCCCATCGCGTCGCCCTTCTTCGTCTGGTGCGGGCGGATGTTCGTGACCACCCCGGCCATCGTCACCGGCTTGCCGTCGAGTTCTTCT
>DAOTXG010000348.1:0-5901 GCA_034435515.1 Anaerolineales bacterium | reverse complement strand
CACAGGACGAAGAAGACGTAGAGCGCCGCCGGGTAGATGAGGCCCAGCGCGTGCAGGCCGACCAGCAGGTAAGTGGCGAGCGGCGCGTAGTAATTGAAGTGGGGATAGCCGTAGCCGTGCGCCATTTCCGGCTGCCAGCGCGAGAAGAAATGCCCCTGTCTGATCTCGTTCTCTACGACCACGCCCCGGTGAACGTGGAACGGCGCATCGTCGGAGCAGATGAATTGAGAGGTGAACAGCGGCTGGGCCGCGAAGAGCGCGAAGGCGAGAAGGGCGAGGTAAGGCAGAAGGGAGCGGAGGCGGGACACCGGTGAGTATAAGAGCAGGGGGGTGGAGGAGGGGAGAAAGTATAGCAAAGGGGGATAAAAATCCCAAACCCCAAGCGCCCAAATCCCAAACGCAAGGTATCGTCACCTACCACTTGTCACCTGCCACGTGTACACGCAAAGTTTGTCAGCAGTTGCACTGCTGACAGCCGCCTGGCCGCAGTGCAACTGCGGCAGGAACGGGGTTGCCTGACAACGTGTGCGTGCACATATCCTGCCACCTGCCCCTTGCCCCATCCAAAATGTGTTATAGTGTTCACGGTGTCCAGGTTGGCCGGGCGATCGCGTCATCCCCTTGTGGGATGCCGAGGAAAGTCCGCGCTCCACAGAGCACGGCGCCGGGTAACACCCGGAGCGGGGCAACCCGCTGGAAAAGGGCCACAGAGAAGCATAGTGCTGGCCGCTGCGCGTGGCCGATGGCCGATGGCTGATAGCAGATAGCCAATGGCCGATAGCGGATAGCAATTGCCGCCCGCCATAAGCGATACGTGACAAGCCATAAGCCATATGCCATATGCGATAAGCCATACGCTATCCGCCATGCGCAGCGGCCAGCGAGGGTGAAAAGGCGGTGTAAGAGACCACCGGCGTCCGCAGTAATGCGGGCGGCCAGGCATCCCCCGCCGGGAGCAAGGCCAAGCAGAGGCGAGCTGCTGCTCGCAGCGTTTGAGCCTCGGGTAGGCTGCTAGAGCCGCGCAGTAATGCACGGCCGAGAGAGATGACCGCCTAAAACAGAACGCGGCTTACGGGCCGACCTGGACACCAACTCCTTTATTGCTTTGGCCGCAGGCCAACCCGTCCGCATGTCAGATGAGCGAGCCTGACGCTCTCCCCGAAGTCGTCATCTACACCGACGGCGCCTGCGACCCTAACCCCGGCCCAGGCGGCTGGGCGGCGCTGCTCCTGCTTGGCAGGCATCGCAAGACGCTCACGGGCAGTGAGCCAGACACAACCAACAACCGGATGGAGTTGCAGGCCATCATCGCCGCGCTCGGCGCACTCAAACGACCCTGCCGTGTTCGCCTGCACACTGACTCGGAGTACGTACACAAGGGCATTACCGAATATATCGCGCGCTGGAAGGCGAAAGGCTGGCGCACCTCGGACAAGAAATCCGTCGCCAATCGGGACTTGTGGGAGGCGCTCGATCAGGCGCTGCCACGCCACCAGATCGAGTGGCTCTGGGTCAAGGGACACGCAGGCGACCCGCTCAACGAGGAAGTGGACCGCCTGGCGGTCGGCATGATTCCGCGCCCGGACTTGCCGCTCGACGACAAGCAGGCCGCGCACCTCTTCACGGGGGTATCCTGCCTCGGCGCGACCGGGCCGGGTGGCTGGGCGGTCGTGGTGCGCGCGGACGAGGCCGTGCGAGAGATCACGGGGCGTGAAGCGGAGACCTCGGCCAACCGGCTGCATCTCCTCGCCATCGCTCAGGGTTTGGAGGCTACGCCGGTTGGCGCGGTCGTACACGTTTACACGGCCTCAGACTACGCGGCGCAAGGCGCACAACAGTGGATGAAGACCTGGGCCAAACACGGCTGGCGGACGAAAGACGGCCAGCCCGTGAAGCATGGTGACGTGTGGCGGGCGATCCTCCACGCTGCGGAGCAGCGCCGCGTCAACTGGCACTGCCTCAAGGGGGAAGTGCGACCTGCCGAATCGCACGAGGCGGATGCGCTGGCCCAATCCATTGCCCGACAAGGCGAGCAGGCATGAGTTGATCCTATGTATCCAATCTGTCCCTGTCATCATAGGAAAAGGTGAGTGATGCGGAGCGAAGACCCCCTGGAAGATTGGCTCTACTTGAGCGAGTTCGACCTGAAATCCGCTGCCTATGCTACACGGCTGGCGGAGATGCGCGCCGGGCTAGATCGGCTGGAAGCCTATCTGAAGCGACCGAAGAGCAAGCGGAAGACCATGTGGGAGGTTGGCATTGGGGGCGGCTGGCAGACTGCGCCTCTGCCGCCCGCCGAAGCGGCGCGCGCCGAGGCGCTCTACCGGCAGGTTTACGCGACCGGGGGCGTGGGCAGCACCTACGTGCAGGAGGGGCTGCTCAAGATGATTGCCGCCAGTCAGAACCCGGCCTCGATCCCGTTCTGGCGGGAGATGCTGGACCTGACGCGCCCGCGCGACCAGTTCACTCGGGCGCGGCGGCGGATCGCCGTGGCTGCGCTGGCCTATCTGGCGTTGGGTGATCGGCCGGCCAAAGGGGAAGACGCGCTGCGCCAGGCAACCCACCATGCCAATCCGGAAATACGGGCGCTGGCGGTGTATGAGTGGGGACGGGTGTATCAGATTCGCGAACGACCGCTGCCGGTAAAAGCGGCGACGGAAATCGAACGGATCGCGACGAAAGATGCGGCCTTTGGCCCCCGGTTCCAGGCCCGCCAGGTGTTGCAAGCAGCCCGCCGGAAAGTGCCGCTCGACAACCCCGACGGCGCTTACGCCTTCCGGGTCCGGCTCAAGTACGCCAAAGCCCTCTTCTCGCGCACGATTGAACTGCGCTCGAAGCAAACCCTGGAAGACCTGCACTACGCCATCCAGCGGGCGATTCACTGGGACGCCGACCACCTGTATTCGTTCTTCATGAGCGGGGACGAGGAGGAGGATTTGTACCGGTTCTCCTGCCCCTACGAAGAGGACTATCCGCCGTGGACGCACGAGGCGGTGATCGGCGAATTGGGCCTGGTCGTGAAGCACAAGTTCCTCTACCTCTTCGATTACGGAGACAATCATCGCTTTGAGGTTGAAGTGGTCAGCCTTACGCCGCAGGCGGAGCGCGGAAAGGGAACGTATCCGCGCCTGATCGAGAGCACGGGCGAAGCCCCTGAGCAGTACGGATAGCGCGAGACAGATTGAACAATGGTGTTGCGACCGGCTGCCTGCCACAAGGAGGCGAAGACCAGGCGGCCGAGCAAAGTCCGTCGAGATTTGAGTTAATCCAGGCGCGAAGGCCAGAGTGCTCGCCTTCGCGCTTTTCTTTTTCTTGGCCAACACTGGCGCGAAGGTCGTCTCTTCATCACCTTCGCGGCTTTTCTTGTGTTGGAGAAGCGGCTCATTGGCCGGGGCGCTTATAGTTTCGCGGGAGGTTCACATGCTGGCCGTCCAGCGGGCATTTCTGGATAACACCTTGAACCGGAAGCTCGTTTCAGTCACGCGGCATCCGGAGTTCGACCTGTGGGTGCTCAACTACACCCCCGCCTGCCAGTACGCGGGCGCGTGGGACGATATCACCACAGTCTGCCGAGGGCTGATCCTGGATGGTCAGGGACGCATCATCGCCCGTCCGTTCGCCAAGTTCTTCAATCTGGGCGAGCGCCCGGAGACGCAGTTGCACAATTTGCCTGCACTCCCATTCACCGTCTTTGAAAAGGTGGATGGCTCACTGGGCATCCTCTATCGCGGCCTAGACCGCCGGTTGCAAGTGGCCACGCGGGGCAACTTTGAGTCTGCGCAGGCGCTCTGGGCGACGAGGTGGCTGGAGAGGCTATCAGGCGAGCAGTACGCCGTCCTGCACGCGCTCATGGACGAGGGCCTCACCCCGCTCGTCGAGATCGTCTTCGACGGCATCGAGGGGCCGGTGATCCGCTACGACTGGGAAGGGTTGGTGTTGCTGGCTCTCGTCGAGAACGAGACCGGGCGCGACCGGGAGTGGGGGGAGGTTGTGCATGCGGCGAACCGGGCCGGGTTCCGCCTGCCCGCCGTTTATCCTTTTGGCGCGCTCGAGGAAGTCATCGTCCAGCGCCCGGTGTTGCCGCCGACGAGGGAGGGCTTCGTCGTCCGGTATGCGAACGGCTTCCGGGTGAAGGTCAAGGGTGAACAATACGCCGAGTTGTTCCGGGCGGTGAATCACTTCTCAGCGCAAGTGGTGCTGGAGGCGATGCGCAGCGGGCGCGAGGACTTCTTCGTGACCCTGCCTGAAGAACTCCGGCCTCTGGCCGATGCCATTCGGGCACAAATCGCCGCCCAGATCGCGACGGTGCAGGGACGGGCGAAGAGGTTGTTCGCCGCCGCGCCCCGGACGACGCGCAAGGACTTTGCATTGTGGGTGAAAGCGAATGCGCCGCCCGAGCTGCAGAGCGTTTTGTTCACCCTGTTGGACGAGCGTGAGACTGACTGGTACCGGCTGGTGGATGTGAGCCAGCTGGGATGACTGACACAGAATGGGGCGCGGATAACAGGTTGGTTGAGCCGCAAGGTGAGAGAGGACAATGAGGCGCCTGATCATCGGCGACATCCACGGCTGTTACGCCGAACTACAAGACCTGCTGGATAAGGCCGCGCTGGCTGCCGAGGACGAGATCATCGCCCTCGGCGACATCGTGGATCGCGGCCCGGACTCGCCGCGCGTGCTGGAATTCTTTCGGACGCATCCCCACGCGCGTTCGCTGATGGGCAATCACGAGCGCAAGCACGTCCGCTCGTTCGCGGGTGAAATCCCGCCCGCGCGCTCGCAGCAGATCACGCGCCATCAACTGGGCTATGCCTATCCGGCCGCCGTGGCGTTCGTCGAGACGTTCCCCACCAGCTTCGACCTGCCCGAGGCTACGCTGGTGCACGGCTTCTGGGAGCCGGGGCGGTCGCTGGCCGAGCAGCGCCCGACTGTCATCGTCGGCACCCTCAGCGGCGAGCGGCATCTGCGCGAACACTACCCGCGCCCGTGGTACGAACTATATGACGGCGCGAAACCCCTCGTCGTCGGACACTACGACTACCTGCAAAACGGCCAGCCCTTGATTTATCGGGACAAGGTGTTTGCGCTGGATACGGGCTGTTGTCATGGCCGGGCGCTCACCGGTCTGCTGCTGCCTGAGTTCCGGATCGTCTCCGTCCCCAGCCGCGCGGACTACTGGCAGGCCCTCCGCCAGCAATACCGCCGCCTTCAGTTCACCGTCGAGCCGCCGCGGGTGTGGGATCATGAGTCGGAAACGCTGCTGGTTCAGTTGTATGCCGCTGTCGTGGACGAACACGAGCGGGTGATGGCGCATCTGCGGCGCGACCCGGCGTTTGACGGGCTGCCGCCGCGCTTGCAGGGAAAGGCGTATGCGGCGTATATTGGGGACACGCCGTTGAGGCGCTATCTGCACTGGGCGCGGCAGGGGAAGTTGAGCCTGGACAGCCTGCGGCGCGAATTCCGGCAGCCGGGGCGGCTGCGAGCGTTCCTGCGGCGAGCGGGAGCGTCAGAAGGCAACCTCAAGAAGCCTGAAAACTCCTCGCCCACATAGCGTTCTCCGTCACCGCCGCCTTCGACGCCGCGCGGCTCCTGGCCTACTCCGCGTTTCAATCCCTCAATCGGGATGGTCTTCATTCACACACAGTCACGCGCCTGGGAAAGGTAAAACCCACGCAAGTTTCAATCCCTCAATCGGGATGGTCTTCATTCACACCAGGAATTTTTCAAGCGTCCCGGTCAGGTCATCGGTTTCAATCCCTCAATCGGGATGGTCTTCATTCACACAGCGTCACGTGCTTCCCCAAAAAATCGCTTCGCTGTTTCAATCCCTCAATCGGGATGGTCTTCATTCACACCTGGCCCGGCGTAGACTTCCAGGCGGCAATCGAGAGTTTCAATCCC
>DAOTXG010000347.1:0-3912 GCA_034435515.1 Anaerolineales bacterium | reverse complement strand
ACTTCGACAAAATTTTGTGGTGGCGCACGCCGACGACCGACTGCGGCGACGGGCGCAAGGAATGCGTGCCCTACCACGAGTGGGTGACGAATTACATCGCCGTCATCGGCGGTCGCTAACAAGCGAATAGCAGAGAGCCGATGGCAGATGGCAGATAGCGATTGTTTGCAACCGGCTATCTGCCATCAGCCATCTGCCATCGGCTATCAGCCACGCGAAGCGGCCATCTGCTCACGTGACCCGCTCAGATCACTCGCTCCCTGCCATCCGCTTCGTCAACGTCAGTCGCTACTTTGGCGAAGTGAGGGCGGTTGACAAAGTTAGCCTGGACATTCTGGATGGGGAATTCTTCACCCTGCTCGGTCCGTCGGGGTCGGGCAAGACCACCTGCCTGCGGCTGATCGCCGGCTTCGACCAGCCCACCGCCGGGCAAATCCTGCTCCACGGCGAGGACGTTTCCAACCTCCCGCCCTACGAGCGCGATGTGAATACAGTCTTTCAGGATTACGCGCTGTTCCCGCACATGACCGTCGGCGAGAACATCGGCTATGGGTTGATGATCAAAAAGGTGCCCCGGGCCGAGCGCGAGAAGCGGGTCGATGACATGCTGGAGCTCGTGCGCCTGCCTGGCCTGGCGAGCCGCAAGCCCTCGCAACTCTCCGGCGGCCAGCGCCAGCGGGTGGCCCTCGCCCGCGCCCTCGTCAATCATCCGCGCGTGCTGCTACTGGACGAGCCGCTCGGCGCGCTCGACTTGAAACTGCGCCAGCAGATGCAGATCGAGCTCAAAGCCATCCAACAGCGCGTGGGCATCACCTTCATTTACGTGACGCACGACCAGGAAGAAGCGCTCACCATGAGTGACCGCCTTGCAGTGTTCAATCGCGGCCAGATTGAACAGGTCGGCTCGCCCGCCGAGGTTTACGAGCGCCCCGCGACCGGCTTTGTCGCCGGATTTGTCGGCGTCTCGAACCTGGTCAGCGGCGAGACCGCCCGGCTCATCACGGGGACCGCCGAAACCTTCACCATCCGGCCGGAAAAGATCCGCCTCGCCGCGCCCGATGCGCCCGTCCCGCCCGAGATGTGCTCGGCGGAGGGCCGCATTCGCGACGTGGTCTACCTCGGGATGCACACCCGTTACCTGGTCGAACTCGACGGCGGCGGCGACTTGACGGTGGTGGAGCAAAATCTGGAAACGACCTCGATGGATGCGCTGGCGACGCGGGGCCGGCGGGTGCGCTTGCTGTGGCGCCGTGGGCACAATCGGGTCATCAGTCATCAGTAACTGAAGATCGGCATGGCGACCACACAGCAGAGCAGCGCGACGCGGCGCTCCCCTCTCCAACGCCTCTCCACCTTCGTTTACATCCGTCCCTGGCTGCTCCTTGCTCTGCTGCTGGGGCCGCCGATGATCTGGCTGGGCGTGATTTATCTCGGCTCGCTCTTTGCGCTGCTCGTCCAGAGTTTCTTCCACCTGGACGACTTCACCGGGCGGGTGGTGCGCGAGTTCACGCTCCAAACTTACGCCGACCTGCTTACCGCCTCCAACTTCGACATCTTCGGACGCACCACGAGCATGGCGGCGGCGGTCACGCTCGCGGCGGCGGTGTTGGCCTTTCCGCTGGCCTACTTCATGGCGCGTTACGCCTCGCCCCGCGCCAAAGCCGCGCTCTATCTCGCCGTGGTCATGCCGCTCTGGTCGAGTTATCTCATCCGCGTGTATTCGTGGCGGCTCATCCTCGCCAAAGAGGGCATTCTCAACTGGTTTCTCTCGCAAGCGGGGCTGAGCGGGGCGCTGGACGCGGTGCTGGCCCTGCCCTACATCGGCGGGAACTCGCTGTCGTTTTCGCCCATCGGCATGTTCCTGGTCTTCCTGTACGTGTGGTTTCCGTACATGGTCCTGCCCATTCAGGCCGCGCTGGAGCGGGTGCCCCGTTCCCTGTTGGAAGCCTCCGGCGACCTGGGCGCGCGCCCTGGCGAGACCTTCCGCTACGTGATTTTGCCGCTGGCCTTCCCCGGCGTGGTGGCCGGTTCGATCTTCACCTTCTCGCTTACGCTCGGCGATTACATCATCCCGCAGGTCATCGGCAATTCCAGTTTTTTCATCGGCATGGCGGTGTACTCGCACCAGGGCACGTCCGGCAACATCCCGCTGGCGGCCGCCATGACCATGGGGCCGATTGTCATCATGGGGATTTACCTGCTCATTGCGCGCAGACTCGGAGCCTTCGATGCGCTCTAAGGTTGCCTCGCGCCCGGGCGGCGAGCGCCCCTCGCTGGGACTGCGGATTGCCACGGCCGCGGCCCTGCTGTTTCTCTACTTTCCCTTTGCGATCATCATCCTCTACGCTTTCACGACCGAGGAAACCGCGTTCACGTTCCCGCCCCCCGGCCTGACGTTCAGGTGGCTGGGCGTGGCGTGGAGCCGCCCGGACTTATGGCGGGCGCTCGTCCTCTCCCTGCAGGTGGCGGCGATTGCCACGGCGGCGGCGCTGGTGCTGGGCACACTCGCGGCGGCGGCGGTGTGGCGCAGCCGTTTCTTCGGGCGCGAGGCCGTGTCGTTTCTGCTCGTCCTGCCCATCGCCCTTCCCGGCATCGTCAGCGGCATCGCCCTGCGCTCCGCGCTGGGGTTGATGGATCTGGATTTCAGTTTCTGGACGATTGTGATCGGCCACGCCACGTTCTGCATCGTGGTCGTGTACAACAACGTGCTGGCGCGCTTCCGGCGCACCGGACGCTCGCTCATCGAAGCCTCGATGGATCTGGGCGCGAATGGTTTCCAGACCTTCCGCTACGTGGTGCTCCCGACCCTCGCCACCGCCCTGCTGGCAGGCGGGATGCTGGCCTTCGCGCTCTCGTTTGACGAGGTCATCGTCACCACCTTCACTGCCGGGCAGCAGCAGACGCTGCCCATCTGGATTTTCGCCCAACTCACCCGCCCGCGCGACCGGCCCGTGACCAACGTGGTCGCGTTCTTCGTCATCGCGGTCACGTTCCTGCCCATTCTCTGGGCGCACCGGCTGACGCAGGCGAGTGGGGAGGAGGGTAAAGAGTAAGGAGTAAAACGTAAAGCGTAGCGGGTTGCAGGTATGCTACGCAAGGCCCTGGCTTTCGTAGAGCATAACAGGCAATTCAATCAAGCGGTCAGGCTCAGCCTGATGCTGTTGGATAGCCATAAAGCGGCGCTCAACCTCCAACAAAGCCGGGCCGGAGTAATAAATCGTCCCACAATCTAAGCAGACTTCGGCGGGCATATCAGGCACAAGCAGATATTGAGATCGGCGGCTATATAAATATTCTACACGCCGTGCCTCGAAGTGATTGCCCCCGCAGTAGAAACATTTATCGTTACGCTTGGCGTCGTTCATTTCGATTCTCCTCGCGTCCACGGGTCAGTGAAATGCGGTGGCCGGGGGATATAAACTGTGACGATCACAACTTGCTCGCTTCTCCAGCCGCAGACAACATGGATGGCTTTGTCACCGGAAAAGCCGACTAACAAGCAACTCTCACCACGCCCTGTATCTGGATATTGTTCCAGCACTTTTGCTGACAGAATAGCTTCGACAACCTGGGCGACATCAATTTCTTCATCCTTCCGTTCTGTATCAGCATGCTGGCTGAACAGGAAGCGCTCATTTCTAACAGCGTTTTTGATGTCTTCTAGGTCCATTATATCAACTATGCCATACGTCTCCGTGGGAGTCAACACGCCGTGTTCCCACCATCTACCAAGAGCGCCGCGCCGGTCATAAAACTGGAATCGTCTGAGGCCAGGAACAAGACCGCTTTGGCGATTTCGTCGGCGCGGCCCACGCGGCCCAGGGGCAGGGCTTCGCCCATGGCCCTCAGCGTCGCCTCCATGTCGCCGTCGGCGGCGTGGCGCTGGTAGCCGGACTCGCGCCACCGCTCCAC
>DAOTXG010000346.1:0-4162 GCA_034435515.1 Anaerolineales bacterium | reverse complement strand
GCTTTCCGGCTCGCCAGCAGCTCTTTGTACCAGAGGGGATGGCGGCTCTCGACGTACTTGCGCGGCACGGTGGTTTTGAACATGGACAACAGCAGCGGCCAGTTCGCCGGCACCAAAAGCAGCGGCAGCAGATGAATGACGAGCATCACGCCGATGCCAATCGCCGTCAGGTCGTGGATGGCCGTGACGGAGGCGATAAACTCGCTGGGCATCGGGTAGGTATACCTCAGCACCTTGATCAACCCGGTCACCGTGATCAGGCCAATCAGGGTCGCCCACGGCGGGTAGGATAAGATTTGTTCGGTGGCCAGATATTTGTGATGTTCAGACGGCCGGTAGCCCAGCAACGCTCGGACGTATCTGGCGATCGGCTGCCGAAGCGCCTTCGGCCACGGAAACCGCAAGGCCGCGCCCTCCGGCCCAAACAACCCGGCGTACTCCAGCAGCTCGCCGATGAGGTCCCGAATCACACTGAAGCGCTTGGGGATCAGGCCCGTGCCGCCGCTGACGCCGTGCCGCGCTAAATGATTGAAGATGGCAAACAGGGTGAGCGCGGCGCCGAAATAGTGGATGACGAACACAAGCCGCACCTCCAGGACACGTTCTGTCCACTGGAGGATCATAGCGCCCGTCACCAGGCCCAGGATCAGACCCAGAGCGTTCATCCAGTGGGCGATGGTCGTCCCGCTGTCGTGGCGCCGGACCTGCTCGCCGAGGACTGCATCTCCGCCCTTGCGGGCGACCGCCCGGGCCTGGACAATGCCCACCACAATGCCCAGCGCTATCAGAAAAGGAGTCGCGCGAGCCAGAAATAGCGCGTCGTTAAACAGCGCGGTCTGCGGCGGCCAGCCCTCGTCCCCAGCCGTCTGCGCGCTGGCAGCGCCGATCAGAACCAGCCAACTCAACAGGATAAATAGCGCGACCGCAAAACGCTTCATCGTATCCTCCAGCGAAAGGCTACGACGCCCGGCTTCTTCGGGCCAGGTAGAGAGCGGCCAACACACCGCTCACGACGACGACGACGACCGCCACCACCCCGACGAGCGCCAGGCCAGGCCGGCCGATAGAGGCCGGGACAGGCGCGGCCGTGGCGGCCACGGCGGCTACAGCCGTCGGCTCCAGCGCCGGCGCGCTGGTCGCCTCCAGGTCAGGCATGGGCGTGGCCACGAACGGTTGAGGCGTGGAGGCCTCCTGGCCGAGCGTGATGCTATAGATGTCGAAGTTGCCCGCGCGGGGCGATTGGAAGGCGATCAGCCCATGCCCGTCCGGGCTCCAGTAAAGCGGGCCGCCGTGAGGAATGCCCTCGTAGAGCAAGGTCGCGTTGTTCCCGTCGGCGTCCATGATCCAGACGTCGTTGACCGGCTCCTCGTGACTATTCCTGTGCTCGTACAGGTAGAGTATTCTCCCATCCTGCGTCCACCAGGGGAAGTGCTCGTGCTTTTCACCGCTTGTGAGCGGCTGTGGGGCGCTCCCGTCGGCCCCGACGACCCAGATTTGCGTGTGATCCACCTGATAGGCAATCTGTGAGCCATCGGGGCTCCAGGCCGGAACGTGGCAGGCGAAGGTGCACTGGTTCTGCTGCTCGTCGGCCAGGTTAAGGGTCACCCGTGCGGGTTGCCCCGCCTCGCCGCCTTGCAGAAAATCCTTGACGCCCATCACCCAGATATCCAGCACGCCGCCTTCGAACGAATAGAAGGCGACCTGGCTGCCATCCGGACTCCAGGCCGGGAAGCTGTCTTGAGCGGGGCCGCGGGTGAGTGGTCGTTGGTTTCCGCCGTCGGCCTCCATCACCCAGATGTCGCGCGCGCCCGCCCGGTCGGAGTCGAAGACCAGGTACTGTCCGTCTGGGCTCCAGGCCGGCCGTCGGTCGTCCGCCGGATCGTCCGTCAACTGGCGCTGCTTCCCGCCGTCGGCGTCCATCACCCAGATGTCATTGTTGCCCGATCGAGCGGAGTGGAAAGCAATTTGCTTTCCATTTGCACTCCAGGCCGGCCGCAAGTCGTTGGCCGGGTCGGTGGTCAGGGCCCGGCCAGGCAACTGGGATTGAGCGACGACGACACTGGCGACCAGCAAGGCCAGGCCGACGGCCAGGAGGAGGCTAAGACTTGCCTGCCCTGGCTTACGCGCTTGCGAAACCTTGATGCGTGAAATCCGATGTTTGACCACGATGGGGCTCCTCTCCTATAAATTGATTTCCCAATCCATCTCGCTCTGCCTTTCCCAATGCTCACGGTTGGCAGCGGGCGCGTCCAGGCACAGCCGGTCGCTCTTGATGATCCCCTGGCGGATGCGGACGTTCACGGGGCAGGCCTCGACGCACGCCGGCCCCTCCGGCCGCCAGAAGCACAGGTCGCACTTGGTATATATGTTCTTAGCCGGATCGTAGGTGATGCGCGAGGCCTGACCCAGGCTCAGCTTATTCGTCGCCTCGGTCTCCGACAAGGTAGGGAAGGGGCAGGCCACCGCGCACCGGCCGCAGGCGATGCACTTGTCTTCGTCAATCACGCGCGCGCCCGTCGTCGGTTCCACCACCAGCGAATCCGCCGGGCAGACGTAATGGCAGGGCGCGTCGGGGCACATCAGGCAGGGACTTTGGTGGTACTGACCCCGGTCGCCGTAGGCCCCGGTGATGACCGGATCCACCACGGTGGCCTCGTCGTTGAAGATGCGGATGCGGGGCAAATCGGACAATCCCTGGGCGCGGTGCACCCGTGAACAGGCCACCTCACAGGTCAGGCAGCCAATACACAGGGAGGGGTCCGGCATGATCACGCCGGAGGCGGTCTGTAATTCATAGGGCACCCGCTCGTCGCGCAGCAGATTCACCCCGCCCACGCCAACGGCGGCCAGGGCCACGAACCCCGCCCCGGCTTGCTTGACGAATTCGCGCCGCGTCACCAGTGACGGCGGCGCTTTCTCTGGCTGAGTCATGTGCGCATCTCCTTAATGTTGCTGGAAGTCACGGACAGCTTGGCGTTATCTCCTCTCATCGGCTACCGATACCGCAACCCCGATTGCTCCAGCGTCAACAGCGGTTCGCGCCGCTGCACGTCGCCGCCTATAACTTTCCCAACGTAGATCAGATGATCGCCACCCGGGTCCAGAATTTCGCTCACTTCACACTCCACGTAGGCCAGGGCCTCGTCCAGCAGTGGGACGCCGCTCACGCCGGCGCGCCAGGCTACGCCCATAATTTTATGCGGCTGGATGTGGTGCGGCGTGCCCAACCGTGCGGCGAGTTGCGTCTGTCCCCGGCCGAGGAAATTGACGGCAAAGACGCCATTCTCGGCCAGGAGCGCCTGTGAATGGCTCGTTTTGTCCACCCCCAGCGCCAGCAGCAGCGGCTCGAAAGAGGCCTGCATCAGCCAGGAAGCGGTGAAAACGCCCGTCTGCTTTGACTCGCCGCCAGTGGTGACGATGTACACGCCGTAGGGAATCAGAAGGAGCGCATCCTGCACACTCATGTCAACCGATCCGTTCATTGCCTCGATAGCGGACGATGACGCCGCGCCCTGTCTGTGATGGATCTGAGGCCTCTTCTATCGGCAAGGCATACATCTCCTGTCCGGCCTCCAACCGCTGGAGCAGTTCGTCGAAGACCGCCTGTTGGGTGGTCTTGGCATTGAGGGGCGCCACCCACGCTGCCCCGGGCGCCGCTTGCTGCGCTGCTTCGAGCAGCCCGGCAGGGACAAAGAGCACATCCGTATCGGGCGAGAGTTGTGTCAGCGGCCGCAAGACAACTTCGATTTTGTAGCGCTTGCGCGCCAGTTTCCCACGCAGCAAAGTCAGACTCCGTATCAAGGAAGGGGGCAGGGCCTTCAGGTCGTAGCCGATGACCACTTTCTTAATCAGCCTGGCCGGGGCCGGTCCTTCGGTCATACCTCCGCGTCACCTCCCGTGTCTCATTCTCTCATTCATCACGGTCCAGTCTCTACGGCGCTTTCACCGGATATCCGATCTGCTCCATCTTAGTCCGGAGCGCCTCGACGGTCAAGATATTGGGATCGTACGTAATGGTAATAGAAACCTCAGTGCCCGTGATGGCCAGAATCCCTTCAGTATCTTCCAGCAGCCCTTTGATGTGATCCACCTCCTCCACGGTGGAAAGCGTCGAGACAAATTCGAAGGTCACCCTCGTCTCGGCTGACGTCGGTGAAGCCTC
>DAOTXG010000345.1:0-19260 GCA_034435515.1 Anaerolineales bacterium | reverse complement strand
GCGCAGGCGGGCGAAGTAAGGCCGCGCCGCTTCCGGCTCGGACACGATCGGGGCCATAGTCATCAGCCCCTGCACCCTCACCCCTGGCAGGGCTAAAATCTTTTTGACGGCGGGCAATAGTTTATCCCAACTTTCCGATTCGTGCACGGCGAAACCGGCTTTTTGCCTCTCCCCCGACACATTGCATTCAAGCAGGACAGGTTGAATTCGTCCGGCCTCCCCGGCAAACCGGCTCAGGCGCTCGGCCAGTTTGAGCGAGTCCACTGAATGGATGAGCGCAAACCCTGCCGTGGCCGCCTCGCGCGCCTTGCGGCTCTGCACGTGGCCGATCATATGCCAGCGCAAATCCAGGTTCGTGGTAACCCGCATCTTGGGCGTGGCCTCCTCGACGCGGTTTTCGCCAAAGTCGCTCAGCCCCAGCGCGGCCGCGGCGCTCACCACTGCCGCCGGATGGGTTTTGGTGACGGCGACGAGCGTGATCTCCGCCGGGTCGCGCCCGGCGCGGCTGGCGGCCTCCACAAGGCGTTCCTTGACTCTAGCGATGTTCTCCGACAGGTTGTACATTTGTCATTGGACTGCGGCAATGAGGGCGTCAGCAGTGCAACTGCTGACAAACTTTGCGTGCACACTCCCAATCCGTGTAATCCGCCGAAGGTATCCGTTGACTTTACCTCAGCGCGATCAGCGCCCCGAACCGCCCCGTCTTGCCCTTCTCGCCCCGGTGTGAGAAAAATTCGTCGGTGCGGCAGGCGGTGCACAGGCGGCTGGTTTCAATCTGCTCCACGCCGACCTCGCGGAGCGCGCGGGCGTTCGCGGCCCACAGATCGAGGTGATGACCCCCGTTGACGCGGAGAAGCAGTTCCTCCGCGCCGGGAAAGGCGGCCCGGGTTTGCGCGACGACCTCCGGCCCCACCTCGTAGTGGCACGGCCCGATGGACGGCCCGACGCCGGCGACGATGTCGGCCGGACGACACCCATAACGCCTGGCCATCGCCTTCACCGCCGCCCCCGCGGCCTTGAGCAGCGTCCCCTTCCAGCCCGCGTGGACAATGCCAATTGCGCGCCGTGTTGGGTCGAAGAGCAGGATGGGAACGCAATCGGCGAAACGGAGGAAAAGCGTCGCCGCCGGCTGGTCGGTAATCAGCGCGTCGGCTTTTTCGGAAGGGTAGTCCTCGCCGCGCGGGCCGTCCACGACGACGACCTCGGCCGAATGGATTTGCCAGAGATCGGCGATGGATTCCGGCTCACGGCCCAGGGCGCGGAAAGCGCGGCGCCGGTTCTCGCGGACGTTCTCGCGCGCGTCGCCCGTGCTGATCGAGAGATTGAGCGACGCGTACGGCCCGGCGCTCACGCCGCCATGCCGGGCGAAGACGCCGTGGACGAGGTCCGAGTGGTTGAAGGTCTCGAATTGGTAGCAGCGGATGGCGCTGAAGTGCTGGATATTCATGGGCGGGGAAGTTTATCACAAGAGTAAAACGTAATGAGTAAAACGTAATTTATCCTTAACACTTTACCTCTTACGTTTTACGTTTTCAACACCCGCTCGTCTCCCACTCGCTTCGTCACCCCTTGCGCGTCCAGGTGTTCCATAAGCGCCAGGGCATACTTGCGCGAGGTCGAGAACAGGTCACGGGCCTCGGCGACGGTCATTTTGCCCTGCGCCTGGAGATAAGCCCGGACGCGCTCGACCATCGCCGCGTAAGTCTCGGCGAGGAGCAGCACGTCGGCGGAGAGCTGGACGAGCACGCCCTGCTCGACGAGGGCGATCAGCACTTCGTCGCCAAGCCGGGCGGCGCAGTCTTTGACGGAAGGCGTGTTGTAAGGATCGCGCCGAAAGTCGGCGAGCAAGGCATTGACCGAGGCCTGCTGCGCCGGAGTAAATTTCACCGCGTGATTGGGCAGGCGGACGAGCGCGCCGGCGGCGGCGACGACGCCCTGTTCGGCGGCGCGGGTGAGAAGAGCCTGGAAAATTTTGGGATTCAGTTTCAACCGGCTCTTGAGCTCTTCGCGCGGCATCCCGGCGCGCAGGGGGCGCGCGGCGTGATAAGCGCCCAGCGACCGGCGAATGTCTGCCTCGAGCTTGCTCCAGATAGCCTGAGAAATGACCAGCGCCTCGCCGTCGAGGTGGAGGAGCTGGTCGGCGGCTTCGGCCAGGGCTTCCGCCGCGGTCTCGCTGCGTTCCGCGAGACCGGCTTTTTGAAGGGCCTCTTTCAGCGGCGCAGGGCCGAGCGCGTCGAGGGCTTGCAGGAGCATTTCGCCAGGGGTGCCCCTCGCCAATGTTTCGAGCCGGGCAATGGCGGCCGCGTCACGGCGGCGTTTACGCCTGGCGTGCGGGTCCACGATGACGCCGCCGCCGATGGTCGTGCCGGGCGAGGGGCGGCGGAGGATGAAATGGTCGCCTTTGGCGGCGGCGACTGGCTCGGCAAGCGCGAGCTGTACCCAGGCAGTCTCGCCGGGCGGGAGCGCGTCGTGGGTGAGCAGGCGCACGGCGGCGAGGACTTCGGCCGCGCCGAGGAAGAATTTGACTTCGGCGTTGTGCTTGAGCGGCAGCCCGGCGTCGGGCAGATGACGAAAACGCGCGTCCACGAGCGTCGTCGGGTGGAAGGCGTTGGGGCGCGCGACGACCATGCCGCGCCGGAGTTCACCCGTCTCGACGCCGGCGAGATTGACGGCGACGCGGCTGCCCGGCACGGCGCGCTCGACTTTGGTTTTGTGAGTCTGCAGGCCGCGGACGCGCGCCGTCAGCCGGTCGGGGAGGATTTCGACTTCGTCGCCGAGGGCGAATGAGCCGTCGGCGAGCGTGCCGGTGACGACTGCGCCGAAGCCCGAGAGGGTGAACACCCGGTCAATGGGGAGGCGGGGCCGCCCGAGATCCGGGCGCGGCGGGTGGGCGGAGAGAATCTGCTGGAGGGCCGATTTCAATTCGGGCAGACCGTCGCCCGTCCTGGCGGAGACGGCGACGACCGGCGCGCCGTCGAGCGCGGTGCCGCGCACGACCTCGGCCAGGTCCGCCGAGACGAGGGAGAGCCACTCCTCGTCCACCAGGTCCTTTTTGGTCAGGGCGATCACGCCGGCCGGGATCTGCAGGAGGTCGAGGATGGCCAGGTGCTCGCGGGTCTGCGGCATCACGCCCTCGTCGGCGGCGACGACGAACAGCGCGGCGTCAATGCCGCCGACCCCGGCCAGCATGTTTTCGATGAAATCCCGGTGGCCGGGCACGTCAATCACGCCGACGGCTTCGCCGTCGGGCAGCGTGAGCCAGGCAAAGCCCAGGTCAATCGTCATCTGGCGCTCGCGCTCTTCTTTGAGGCGGTCCGGGTTGATGCCGGTGAGGGCTTCGACGAGGGTGGATTTGCCGTGATCCACGTGGCCGGCAGTGCCGATGACGTGCATGGGACAGGTTACGCGCTGCAGGTGGCCAGTGCCATCAATTGGCGACGGGCCGCCGGCCACGCGCCGCTTATTTCACTTTTGCAAAATTCTGCTCATACTCGGCGACCATTTCGCGCACGAGGTTGAGCAGGGCTTGCAGGCGGCTGGCGTCGAGGCTTTGCATGTGGCGCACGACGTCGAACAGTTCGGAGGTTTGCTCTTCCAGCGCGTCGAGGCGTTCGAATTGTCTGACGTTGAGGCGGTCGTGCTCGCGCCACTGCTCGTCGCGCAGGAGCATGTGCGTCGTCCAGCGCTTCTGGTCGTCGGCCAGGAAGGCGGCCCAATCCTGCCGGAAGCGCTCCTCGGCCAGGCGCTGGATTTCGGCGGCCTCGTTGATACGCCGCTCCATCAGCGCGGTCATTTGCTTGAAGTCGTCCGCCGAACGTTTAATGTCGCGATTGGCCTCGGCGTACTGGTCAACTTTGTGGGCGTACTCCTCGATACTGCGTACGGCCGCCTCCACTTTGGCCTGCACGTCGTTGAAAGCCCGCTCGCGCTCGGCCTGGACGATGGCCTGAGCGTCCAGCCATTGCGTCTGCAGGTTGCGCCGCTCCGTCTCGGCCAGGAACAGCTCGCCCAGGCGGGCGTCCACCCGGCGGGCGACGTCTTCGACCACGTCGAGCTTGCCCCGGTTCTCGTCCACGCGCTTGCGCACGTCGGTCATCTCGGTCTGCAGTTCGGTGATGCGCTTGGCGTCCTGCCGCCGTCCTTCTTCCACGACGGTAATCGAGCGCAGCCGCTCGTCCAGGTAGCGGTTGAACTCGGACACCTTGTTTTGCAGTTCGGCCACCAGGCGCGAAAGACGGTTTTCCTCGTCCTTGCGGCCCTGCGCCTCGCGTTCCAGTTTGCCGATGTTCTCCACCCCCTTGCGCAGGTCGGCCAGCGACTTGTTGAGGCCCTCGCGCTCCACTTTGCGCAGGCGTTCGTCCTCGCGCGCGGCGTCTGTCCGGCGCTGTTCCAGCTCTTCCAGCTGGCGCGTCATCTCGCGGCGGTAGCCGTCGAGGATCTCGTCAATTTTCGCCAGACGCTGGAGGGTGGCCGTCGAGGTCGCCAGGTCGGATTCGAGCTGCTGGATTTTGCGCTGCCAGGCCGCGTTTTCTGCCGCCAGTCCGGACAGGCGCTCCTGCAACGCTGCCACTTCCTGCTTGTCCTTGCGGCGCTCGTCGTCCAGCCACTGCACGGTTTTTGCCAGCTGGTCGTTGTTGTCCATAGAAGGCTCCTTGGCCGACGGGATTATACAATTATAATCCTCTTATGCGCCTCGGTCTTGACGTTCGGCTCACCTACTCCACCAGCGGCGGGATTTCCATATATATCCAGCGTCTTGCCGCCGAATTGCCCGCGCTGGCCCCGCAGCACGCGCATATTCATCTTTACCGGCGAGGTCATGCCATGACCCTCTCGCCACACGCCCACCGCGTGGATTGCTGGACTCCGGCGCATCACCGGCTCGAAGCCCTCGCGCTGTCCCTCGAGGCGGCCCCCCATCGCCTCGATCTGCTCCATTCGCCCGACTTCATCCCCCCGCTGCGGGGGGGCCGGCGCTCAGTCGTCACCGTCCACGATCTGACTTTCCTCCGGCAGCCTCAATTCCTCACCGCCGACAGCCGACGCTACTACCATGGACAGATCAAGCGCGCGGTGCGGCAGGCGGACGCAATCTCTGCCGACTCCCAGGCGACGAAAGATGACCTGGTCAACCTGCTCTCCGTCCCGCCCGAAAAGGTGAGGGTGATTCATCTCGGCCTCGATCCTGTATATCGCCCGCTGGCCGGCGAGGAGGTTGTTTCGGCCTTGACCCGGCTCAATCTGCCGCGCGGTTACATCCTGTTCGTAGGAACTTTCGAGCCGCGCAAAAACGTGCCAGGACTGTTGCGAGCCTACGCCCTGTTGCGGCGACAGTGGTCCGACGCGCCGCCGCTCGTGCTGGTGGGACATCGGGGCTGGCTGTTCGGAGAAGCCGCCGCGCTGGCGCGCGAACTGGGCGTCGAGCCACACGTGCGCTGGCTGGAAAACCTTCCGTCCGCCGACCTGCCGGCTGTGTACAACGGCGCCAGCGTACTGACGCTCGTCTCGCACTACGAAGGCTTCGGCTTTCCGGTGCTGGAGGCGATGGGATGCGGCGTCCCCTGTGTCATTGCCGACCGCGCTTCGCTGCCGGAGATTGCCGGAGACGCGGCGCTCAAAGTTAACCCGGACGACGCCGACGCCATCGCCGACGCCCTGCGCCAGGCGCTGACGGACTCGGCGCTGCACGAATTATTGCAGCAAAAAGGCTTGGAGCGCGCCAGGCGGTTTACGTGGGAGAAGACGGCGCGGGAGACGCTGGCGTTGTACGAGCGGGTGTTGGGTATGTGAGGCGCCGCGACTTCGCTCAGGACAGGCCTCGCGGATCCTTTGGCCAACCGCGGGAACGCGGTTGGGGAGCGCTTTCCGTGTCATCCGTTGACTCTACTTCCCCAGCCGCTTCTTGAACTCCGCCGTGAGCGCGGGGACGATCTTGAACAAATCGCCCACGACGCCGTAGCGCGCGAGTTTGAAGATGGGCGCCTCGGCGTCCTTGTTGATGGCGACGATGGTCTTGGACGAGCGCATCCCGGCCTGGTGCTGGATCGCGCCCGAGATGCCGCAGGCGATGTAGAGATCAGGCGAGACGGTCTTGCCCGTTTGCCCAACCTGATACGCGTATGGAATCCAGCCCGCGTCCACCGCCGCGCGGCTCGCCCCGACCGCCGCGCCCAGCGCCTGCGCCAGTTCGCGGATCGGCGCGAAGCCCTCTGGCCCGCCGACGCCGCGCCCGCCGCTGACGATGATTTTCGCGTCGGCGAGGCTGACCTGCCCTTGTTCAACGACGTAATCCAGGACCTTGAGCGGGATGGCCTCTTCGGCCAGAACCGGGGCCACTGGAGTAACCACGCCAGTGCGGGCCGGGTCAGGCTCGGGTTTGGGGAAAGCGCGCGGACGCAGGCTGATCAATTGAGGGCGGCGGCCGTCGGCCATGGCTGTCGCCAGTAGTTTGCCGGCGTAAACGGGCCGCGTCGCCTGCACGTTGCCGTCGGCGTAGGTCAGCGCGATGACGTCGGCCATTGCGCCGCAGTTCAAATCCACGGCGGCCATGCCGAGCAGGTCGCGCCCACGCGTCGTCGCGCCCGCCAGGATGACTTCGGGCCGATGTTCCTGGGCGAGTTTGACGAGCAACGCCGTGTAGGGCTCCGAGCGGAACTCGGCCAGCGTGGCCTCGTCCGCGAGCAGCACTTCATCGGCGCCGTGCGCGATGACCTCGCGGGCTAAATCGGCGACGCCCTGGCCGAAAAGGAGCGCCGTCACGCCCGCTCCCCCCATAGCCCCGTTCAGGCGGCGCGCCTCGCCCAGCGCCTCCAGCGACGACTGCGCGACGACGCCCTTGAAGTGTTCAATGAAGACCCAGAGTTTGGTAGGCATATGGCGTGTGGCTGATGGCCGCTTCGCGTGGCTGATGGCTGATGGCAAAGACGATCTGCTATCGGCTATCCGCCCTCGGCCATCGGCTAGATGACTTTGTCCGCAATGAGTTTATCCGCCAATTTCGCGGCGATTTCTTCCGGCGTGCCTTCGATCATCTCGACAGCGCCTTCGCGCGCCGGGAGTGGATACACGCTCGGCCAGCGGATGGCAGAACCCGCGCCGCCGATTTTGTCCGGCTCACACCCCAGGTCGGCCGCCGACCAGGTGGGGATGGCGGCCTTCGCGGCCTTGCGGATGCCCATAAACGACGGGTAGCGCGGCTCGTTGATGTCCTTCACCGTGCCGACGACCGCCGGGAGTTTGCCGGAGACGACTTGCTTGCCCTGTTCCAGCAGCCGTTCGGCCGTGATGGTCCTGGCGTTCAGGTCAAGTTCGGCGATCTGGATCGTGTACGTGAGCGGAGTCCAGCCGAGACGGCGGGCGACGCCGATGGGCGTGAGGCCGGTGTCGCCGTCAATCGCCTGCTTGCCGAAAAGGACAAGGTCCACATCCCCCATCTTCTGAATGGCTTGAGCCAGCGCGTAGGAAGTCGCCAGCGCGTCCGAGCCTTTGAAAGCGGGGTCGGAGAGCAGGATGGCTTCGTCACACCCCATGGCGATGCAGGTTTTAAGCGCTTCTTTAGCGCTTTCCGGTCCCAGGCTGATGGCGGTAGCCTTGCCGCCATATTTTTCTTTCAAGCGGATGGCCTCTTCAATTGCGTACTCGTCCCACGGGTTGACGACGAGGCCCGCATCGCCCCAGGTGACTTTGCCGTTCTCGACGCCCATCTTGGCCGCCGAGTCAGGCGTTTGCTTGACGCAGACGACGACGTGCACGGTGAGGTACCTCCTAAGGGAAAATTGCGCGTTGGACGCTTCGCGTAGAGATTGGATGTGCTGATTATAGCATCACTTTGCGCATATCTGCACAATCGGTTTGGGGAATTCGACTGGCTCAGTCCAATTCAAGATGCTCACACCTCAATCGGACGAACTCCTCTTTGAACTCTTGCTCCAGCGCCAGCCGTCGTTGCGCCGGCAGGAGCGAGGCGCGCACGGCGTTGAGCGACAACTGCTCAAACACCTCTGCGCCGTAGCCAAAAGTCCCGGCGACTGCCAGATATTCACCGGTCAACGTCGTGTTGAACATCGGCGGGTCATCGGAATTCAGAGTCACGTACAGGCCCTCGGCCAACAGGCGCGGCAACGGGTGGGCGGCTAAACTGGGCGCGACCTTCAAGCACACATTGCTCGTCGGACAGACCTCGAGCGGGATTTGGCGGGCGCGCAGTTCGGCCACCAGCGCCGGGTCTTCCAGGCAGCGCACGCCATGACCGAGGCGGATGGCGCCCAGCGCGCGCAGGGCGCCCCAGATGCTCTCCGGCCCCACCGTCTCGCCCGCGTGAGGCACGCCCGGCAGGCCGGCGGCGCGCGCCCGGTCGAACGCAGCCCGGTGTTTTTCCGGCGGGTGGCCGACCTCGTTCCCGCCCAGGCCGAAAGCGTCCACGCCCGACCCCAAACCGCTCACGGCCCATTCGGCGATCTGCTCTCCCTCAGCGGGCGAGACCTCGCGCGGGATGTCAATCACCAGCGCCATCGTCACGCCCAGCGCCTGCTCGGCCCACGCCCGCGCGCGATTGATCGCCGCGAGCTGGTCGGCGAAGGGGAGGCCCGCGTGCTGATTGATCGTGTACGCGGTATAGGTCACTTCGCTGTGCCGGATGTTCTGTTCGGCCTGCCCGCTGAGGAACTGGCGCGCGATTAATTCAATGTCGTCCGGCGTCTGAAGACAGCGGGAAAGGGTGATGTAGATTTCGACAAAATGCGGGAAGTCGGTGAAGGTGTACCACTGCCGCAAGCCTTCCACGTCGTCGGCCGGGAGCGGCGCGTGATTGCGGCGGGCGAGCAGCAGCAAAGTCTCCGGGCGGATGGCGCCTTCGAGGTGGACGTGGAGCTCCGCCTTGGGCATGGCGCGGAGGAAAGAGGCGAGGGACATCTCAGCTCCGCCATACCTTCTCGTCATACTTCGGCAGTTCACACCGCAGTTCGCCGTCCACGCGGTAGCCCAGCGCATAACTGGCCTGCATCAGCTGGTGAATCTCGCTCGTGCCTTCGTAAATGATCGCGCCGCGCGAGTTCCGCAGGTAGCGCTCGACGTCGTACTCGTCGCTGTAGCCGTACGCGCCGTGCACCTGGATGGCCTCGTGCGCCGCCTCAAACGAAGCGTCGGTCGCGAACCACTTGAGCAGCGAGGTCTCCCGGGTATTGCGCAGGCCCATGTTCTTCATCCAGCCCGCTTTCAGATACGCCAGCCGCCCCAGTTCGTAATCCCGCGCCATCCGCGCAATCTTCTGCTGGATCAACTGGTGCTTGCCGATCTCGCGCCCGAACGTCTTGCGCGTGTTGGCGTACTTCACACTCGCCTCCAGCGCCGCCCGGATCAGTCCGACGGCGCCCGAGCCGACGGTGTACCGCCCGTTGTCCAGGCACGACATGGCGATCTTGAATCCTTCGCCTTCCTCGCCCAGCCGGTTGCTCGCCGGCACCCGCACGTCGTTGCAGTTCACCCAGCCCGTCGAGCCGGCCCGCACGCCCAGCTTGCCGTGAATATCCCCGCGCGTCACGCCGGGCCGGTCGGTCTCGACGACGAAGGCCGAGAGTTGATCGTGCGGGTCGGGGCGCTCCGGGTTCGTCCGCGCCACCCACAAAATGTGGTGAGCCTTCGTCGCCAGGCTGATCCACATCTTCTCCCCGTTGATCACATAGTCGTCCCCGTCGCGCCGCGCGGTCGAGGCCATATTCGCCACGTCGCTGCCGACTCCCGGCTCGGTCAGCCCGAACATGCCGTACTGCTTGCCCTCGGCCTGCGGCTTGAGGAACTTCATCTTCTGCTCCTCCGTTCCCCACTGCAGGAGCGCCAGGCTGTTCAGGCCCATGTGGACCGACATGATGACCCGCAGGCTGGTGTCCATTGCCTCCAATTCCTCGCACACCAGGCCGAGGGTGATGTAGTCATAGCCCTGGCCGCCGTACTTTTCCGGAAGGCAGATGCCCAGAATGCCCAATTCGCCCATGCGAGGCAGGAGGCTCGGGTGCATGCTCTGGCTGCGGTCGGCCTCCTTGATAATTGGCGCGACTTCCTTCTGGCAGAAATCACGCACCATCTTTTGAGCCAACAAGTGTTCTTCGGAAAGTGTGAAGTCCATGGTCAGTCTCCTCGGTCGGGAAAGGCGCGGGTCAGCCGGATTATATAGCAACCAACTCAAACATCGAAATCCAGGTATAATGCAGCGCAATTCACCACAGGAGGCAAGCGTGGCTGCCACTCACCGTGTGCTGGTGGTCGAGGACGACGATCTCAGTTTTCAGCTCGTGCGCCAGATCCTGAGCAAGCTGCCGCTGGACATCGTCAACGCCTCCACCGGCGCTCAAGCCGTCGAAATCTTGAAGCGGGAAGTTCCCGATTTGCTCCTGCTGGACATCACCCTGCCCGACATGCGCGGCTGGGACGTGCTCGACCAGTTCAAGAACGACGAACGGCTTAAGCGTTCCCACATTATCGTCCTGACCGGACACGACAGCCCGGTCCACCGCCTGATCGGCAGCCTCCAGGATGTCGCCATCTACCTGAACAAGCCGGTCAAGGCCGACGAGCTGCGCCAGAAAATCCGCGAACTGCTGAATCTGGATGCTTAAGCGACCGGCTTTCGCGCGCGTGGGGCTGGCGCTGGTCGCCCTCGTGTGCCTGCAGTTTCAGCCCCTGCCGTCCGCCGTGGCGGACGATTTCCGGGCCGCGCAAACTGCGCTGGCTCAACAGCAGTACGACCTGGCCGCCGACGCTTTAGCCGACGCCGCCGCGCGTCTTCCCTACGTCGGTTTCGTAGCCTTCCAGGCCGGTCTGGCCGAGATTTCGGCCCGGCGCTTCGACGCCGCCATCCAACACCTGCTGGCCTCTGCGGCGCTTGATGGCTGGACGCCGGCCCGGCGAGTCGCGCTGGGTGACGCATACCTCGGCCTGGGCGACCCGGAGGCCGCCCGCCGACACTGGGAACTTGCTCTCCAGCAAACCGCCGACGAGGGCCTGTTGGCCCGGCTGGCGGCGAATTACGAGGCCGAAGGCCGCTACGCCGAGGCCATCGGCGTCCTCACGCAGCTGGCCGCAACACGCCCCGACGATCCCGACCTTGCCTATCGGCTGGCCTTGCTCAAAGCGGCTGTTACGCCGCCGGAGGCCGTCGCCCGGCTGGAGCTCGTCGCTCAATTCTACCCGCCCCTGGCGCTCAACGCCCGGCTGCTCCTCGACGCGATTGCCGCCGGGCAGGCCGAGCAGAACGAAGCCTATACTTTTGGCCGCGTGGGATTTGCGCTGATCCAGTTGAACGAGTGGCCGCTGGCCGAGGCCGCCCTGGCCCGCGCCGTCAGCCTGAACCCGGATTACGCGGATGCTTATGCCTACCTCGGCCTGGCGCAGGATCAGCAAGGGAAAGATGGACGTGAGGCCGCCGAGCGGGCTGTTGCACTGACGCCGGATTCCCCACTGGCGAATTTCTTCCTCGGCCTCCACTGGCGGCGCGTGGGTGAATCCAGCGCCGCTTTGAACTTTTTGAAACAGGCGCAAACCCTCGACCCGCAGAATCCGGCCATCGCCGCCGAAATGGGCGGGGCCTACGCCAGCCTGGCCGACCTCTCCAACGCCGAAGTGTGGTTCACCCGCTCGGTCGAGCTTGACTCCCAGAACCCGGATTTCTGGCTGCTACTCGCGCGCTTCTATGCGGACAACGAGTATCACGTCGCCGACCTGGGCTTGCCCGCCGCCCGCATGGCCGCCGGTCTTGATCCCGCCAGCGCGCCCGCCGCCGACGTACTCGGCCACGCGCTCCTGCTCACCGACGATTTCGTCAACGCCGAGAAGACGCTGGAGCACGCCGTGCGCCTGGACCCCAATTTCCCCAATACGTACTATCACCTCGGCCTCCTGTACTATCAGCAGAACAAGCGCGCCGAGGCCCGGGCGGCTTTTGAGCATACGCTTGCGCTCGACCCGCAGGGCCGTTACGGCGGCCTGGCCCTCAAGGCGTTGGCGCTCGTGTCCCAATAGCGCAGGCGGTGATATACTCGCCCTGGCTGCGTCAGGGGTCTCTGAAAATGACCCTCTCATTCCGCCGCATTCTCCTCTTTGTCCTGGCCTGGGCGGCCGCGGCCTGCGCTTCGGCCCAGCCGCCCCGGTATGGCGACCCGGCGATCTTGTTCCAGGACGATTTCTCGCAAACCACGAGCGGTTGGGACGTGCACACCGGCTCGGAGGCGACGACCAATTACGCGGACGGGCATTACCTGATCGCCGTCGAACAGCCCGGCGTGGATGTGTGGGCGCGGCCGGGCCTCGACCTGGCCGACCTGAGGCTGGAAGTGGACGCGGCGCATGTGGCCGGACCGGTGGACAATGAATATGGCGTGCTGTGCCGCTATACGCGCGAGGGCGACAAAAGCAGTTTCTATTTCTTCTTTATCAGCAGCGACGGGTATTACGCCATGGGCAAGGTCGTCAAAAACCAGCGCACCATCCTGAACCCAACCGGCGACTGGCAGGCTTCCACTGCCATCCGCACCGGCCCGACTGACGTTAACCACCTCGGCGCCACCTGTGCTGGCAGCCGCCTATCGTTTTCGGTCAACGCCATTTCGCTCGGCGAATTCGACGACGCCGAACTCACGCGGGGCGATATCGGCCTGATCGTGGGAACGTTCGACGAGCCGGGGGTGGAGATTCATTTTGATAATCTGGTGGTCAGGAGGCCGTAATGCGTGACGGCTGTGTGTTCTGCAAAATTGTTGCCGGGCAGACCCCGGCCACGGTCGTTTACAAGGACGATCTTGTGACGGCCATCCGCGATATTCATCCACAGGCCCCCACGCACATTTTGGTCCTGCCCAACCGCCATCTGGCGGGCGTGGCCGAGGCGCAGCCCGGCGATGTGGAGCTGCTGGGCCGACTGTTGCTCGCGGCCAAAGAAGTCGCCCGGCAGGAAAACCTCGGCGGCTACCGGCTGGTCATCAACAACGGTTCAGAGGCGGGACAGAGCGTTTTTCATCTGCATCTCCACGTCTTGGGCGGGCGGCGCATGCGGTGGCCGCCCGGCTGAGAGAGTGTGTGGTAGACTATACGCGAGTGGAAAATTAACATGAGTCTTAGAGAAAAACTCAACGCCGATCTCAAAACGGCCATGAAATCCGGCGACGAGCTGCGCAAGAACACCCTGCGCGTGCTGCTGGCGGCCGTCAAACAGGCGGAGATTGACAAACGTCCGGCCGGCGCGCTGGACGAAGCGGAAATCGTCGGCGTGCTCCAAAAAGAAGCCAAAGGGCGGCGTGAATCCATCGCCGACGCGGGCAAGGCCGGGCGGCCTGATCTGCTGGCTGGTTATGAAGCCGAACTCCAGATCATCGAGAGCTATTTGCCCAGGCAGCTCACCCGCGACGAACTGGTGGAAATGGCGAAGGCCGCCATCGCCGAGGTCGGGGCGACCGACGCCCGGCAGAGCGGCGCGGTCATGCGGCTGCTCGCCCCGCGCACCAAAGGTCAGGCCGATGGCCAGCGGGTGAACGAGATCGTCCGTGACTTGCTGGCTAAATAATGCGCGCCTCGGAGAATCGCCGCCCCCTTAAGGGGATCTTCGACCGCTCCGGTTGCGGCGGGCAGCAACGCCGTGCAGCCTCTGGGGTGGGGCCGGGGGGGCCTCGCCGCCGGCGGCTCGCCAGGACGGGCCGGTTTTCATCCTGGCGGGCGATCAGTGAGCGCATCTATGGTCACTCGCCTGGATGATCCCCACCGGCCGCGCTGGTCTGCCTTCGGGCAGCTGGTTCTGGTCTGGATCGTTACCTTTGTCTCCATCGTCACCGCAGCGCTCATCATCGCCCTGCCTTTCTCGACGGGCGATGACCTCGTCAATTTGCAGGTGGGGCAGCCCGCTCCGCAAGACGTCCTGGCCCCGCACTCGACGCCCTTCGTCAGCCAGGCCCTCACCGAACAGGCCCGCGCCCAGGCCGCAGCGGCCGTGCCGGACATTTACGACCCGCCCGATGCGCGCATTGCCCGCCAGTCCGTCCTGCTCCTGCGTGACATCCTGGACTTCGTCAATGCGGTCCGCGCCGACTCGCTGGCCACGCCGGTCCAGAGGCGGAACGATCTGATGGCCATCCGCGACCTGCGCCTCACCGCCGAGACCGCCGAATTAATCTTGAGTTTTGGCGAGGCCCAGTGGACGGCGGCTCAGGCCGAGGCGCTCTCGGTGCTGGAACAGGTGATGCGCAGTGAAGTGCGGGCCGACCGCCTGGAAGGGGTGCGGCGCGCCGTGCCGGCTCGCGTCAGCGTGGACCTGAGTGAAACCCAGGCTCAGGCCGTCAGCCTGCTCGTCGCCGGGCTGATCACGCCGAACAGCCTGTATAACGAAGCCGCGACGCTGGCCGCGCGCGAAGCCGCCCGCCAGAACGTGACGCCGGTTCAAAAGCAGGTGGTGCGCGGCGAGGCCGTGGTAGTGCGCGGCCGCGTGGTGACGGAGGCCGACATCGAGGCGCTCCAGGCGCTGGGCCTGTTGCAGGCCGAGCGCCGCTGGCAGGAGAACGCCAGCGTCACGGTCGCCGTCGTCATTACGGGCGTGCTGTTAGCCCTCTACGTGCGCCGCTTCGCCCCCGAGATGAGCCGCAGCCCGAAGCATGTGCTGTTGCTCTGCCTGCTGTTCGACGTCTTTCTGCTCGGCGCCAAGCTCATGGTCCCCGGCCATACGCTTCTGCCGTTTTTGTTTCCAGCCTCCGCACTCTCCATGCTGCTGACGGTGATCGCCGGGCCGAACCTCGCCATCACGGCGACCGTGGCCCTGGCTGCGCTGACCGGCTACATCGGCGGGAACCAGTTGGAACTGACGATCTACACCGCCATCGGCGGATTGATCGCCGCGCTCACGCTGGGCCGCGCGGAACGGGTGAATCAGTTCTTCTGGGCCGGTCTCGCCGGGGCGCTCGCCCACGCCAGCATCATCCTCGTCTTCCGGTTGAGCGACCCAAATACGGACACGGTGGGCCTCGCGCAATTGCTCCTGGCCAGCGTCCTCAACGGCGGCGTGTCGGCGTCGCTCACCCTGGCCGGGTTCTTCATCCTCGGCGGCGTCTTCGACATCACCACCAGTTTGCAGTTGATGGAGCTCGCCCGGCCCGACCATCCGTTGCTCCAATTCATCCTGCGCAACGCGCCTGGCACCTACCAGCATAGTCTGCAGGTCGCCAACCTGGCCGAGCAGGCCGCCGAGCGAATCGGGGCGAACGCCATGCTCATCCGGGTGGGCGCGCTGTATCACGACTGCGGCAAGGCGGTCAAGCCGCAATACTTTGTCGAAAACCAGCTGGATGGGTTGAACATTCACGACCAACTCGATCCCACGCTCAGCGCCGAGATTATCGTCGGCCACATTCACGACGGGATCAAGCTGGCCCGCCGTCACCGCCTGCCCTCGCGCGTCCTGGCCTTCATCCCTGAGCACCACGGGACGCTCAAGACCATGTATCAGTATAAGCGGGCGCTGAAGGTCGCCGGGGACGACCCCAGCCAGGTGGATGAGTCGAAGTTCGTCTATCCCGGCCCGCGGCCCCAGTCCAAAGAAACCGCGCTGCTCATGCTCGCCGATGGGTGCGAGGCCAAAGCCCGCTCGGACCGCCCGCAGACAGAAGAAGACATTCACCGCATTGTCAAAGCGGTGATGGACGACCGGGTAGCGAAAGGCCAACTGGACGACACCGGCCTGACGCTGCGCGATTTGCAGCTCATCCGCGAGTCGTTTGTGACCACGCTCAAGGGCCTCTTCCACCCGCGATTGCAATATCCGGAGGAGAGGCCGGAAGCAGCCAGCAGTAAACAGTAAAGAGTCAAGAGTAAGTCGTTCAACGTTCACTAAAAAGAATGCGCTACAGAATCAACGTCCAGATTGACGAGGCCTTCGCGGGCGAGGTGGAACCCAGGCTGATCCGCGCGGCGGCGCGGGCGGCGCTCGACTACGAAGCCGCGCCCTCGCCGGGGGAACTGACGATCGCCCTCACCGACGACCAGGCCCTCCACCACCTCAACCGCGATTATCTCGGCTACGATCAGGCGACGGATGTCCTGTCCTTCCCCGCTGGGGAGTCCGATCCGGAGTCGCAGTCCCACTATCTGGGCGACATCGCCATCTCTTTCGAGAGGGCGCTGGCGCAGGCGCAGGCGGGCAGACATCCGGCAGCCGCCGAGATTCAATTGCTCGTCGTCCATGGCGTCCTGCATTTGCTCGGCCACGATCACGCCCAACCGGATGAAAAAAAACGCATGTGGGCGGCGCAGACGGCCATTCTGCGCCAGCTCAAAGCGCCCATCACGGGACCGGCCAATCTGGGGAGCATTTATTAAACCGCCTCTTACGGCGCGGCGCTCGCCGATGACTGTTATGAACAGTTGCTCCTTATCTTTTGCCAGCCTGCGGCGTTGGCTCGGCGTCGGCATCTTGCTGGCGCTGTTGGCCGGGTGCAAGCCCGCGCCGGCGCCGGAACCTGGCCCCAGCCCCTTGCCGGCTCGGACAGCGACGCCGGACGTGTTCACCTTCTTCCTGCCGATGATTGACGGGGGCGACATGACGCCCACCCCCATGCCCGAGCCTCCGCCGACGCCCGAGCCGTCCGTAACCGAACCACTCCCGACTGAGCTGCCTTCGCCGCTGCCGCCTCCGTCTCCGACACCCACCCCTGCCTGGCCCGAGCCGCTCGTCGGCCAGACAGCCAGCAAGTTGAGCCTCCACGTCATCCGCAATGAAGATCCGTACATCATGGAGTTTGTGCGTCGCATTCACCCGCGTGTGATCAAGGGCCTGGACGACAACGCCTGGCTCTCCGAGGTCAAGGAGGTTTCGCCAGGGACGATCACGGTGGGGCGTTTTAGCAGCCCGGAGGCTGATGTCCAGGAACATTGGCCCGACAGCACCGACCCGGTCGCCGCCGCCCAGGCGTACGTGGACAAATTTCTGGAGAGGTACCGCCTCAACCCGGGTGTGGATTACTGGGAGGGCTGGAACGAATTCAACAGCGACATCCCGGCGCGCTGGGAGTGGTTCGCCAAATTCGAAGCCGAGCGGGCGTGTTATATGCAGGCGCGCGGCTTGCGCGCGGCAGTAGGCGGATTCCCGGCCGGGACGCCCGAATTCGGCGTGATGGCGCTCTTCTTGCCCGCGCTGGAAGCGGCGCATCGCTGCGGCGGCATCTTCACCTTGCACGAGGGGGTGTATCCCATCATCGGGTGCGGGCTCGTCGCCCATCAGCCGAACATTATCCCGGGCGCCCCGGCTCTTTCGGTTCCGGCGGGGGCCATCATGATACGCTATCGATTCTGGTACGAAGCCTATCTCAAGCCGCGCGGCCTCGGCGATTTGCCGCTGGTCATCAGCGAGTTGGCGGTGGGCGGCATTGACTCCCATTCGCCGTGCAACGGGCCGGGCGGCGCCGATTGGAAATCGTACCGGAAGTGGTGGGTTCAGCAGGGGGTGGGGAAGACGGGGCCGGAAGCCTACGTGAACGTGCTGGCCTGGTACGACGCCGAGATGCGCCAGGACCCGTACGTGATCGGGACGACGATCTTCACCGCCGGGGCGGTCAGCGACTACCTGGGCTGGACGGAGTTCGACGTACATGAAGCGCTTATCCCCCTGGCCTGGTACGCGGTGAGCCAGCCGTAACCGCGCGACGACTGGGCGGGGCGGTGAAGACATTGCGCGCGCTCGGCGATCAACTGCGGCGTCACCTCCCGCTGGTGATTAGCGAGGTCCTGCTGCTGTTCACGTTGCTGCTGTTCGACCGCCCGTTGATCCGCGGCGATGCCGTGGCTTACTTCATGTGGATGGCCTCGCTGGGCAAAGACCTCGACCTGGATCTGCAGAACCAGGCCGAGCGCTTTGGCCCGCTCAACACGTACATGGCCCTGTTCAATCCGGAGACGGGCCGCTACGCCAACGCTTTTGCCTGGGGGCAGGGCCTGATACTACTGCCGTCGTTTTGGGCGGCGCGCCTGCTCGACCGCCTGCCAGTCATGCGGATCAACGACGACTGGTTTCTCTCGCTGCAGGCTTATCCATTTGCCTACAGCCTGACGGCGATGTTGCAGGTCAACCTGATGACACTTCTGACCCTGGCGATGGCCTACGCCCTGGGCCGCAGGTTGAACCTTTCGGCCGGCGCGGCTGCGATGGCCGGCTTGACGGTGACGTGGGGCACGCCCCTCTATTACTATTCCACAGTCCATCCCGTCTACTCGCATGCCTCGGCGACCTTCGTGCACACGCTGGGCGTGCTGCTGTTTGTCCGTTCGCTGACGGCCCCCGCGGGCCAGGCGCATCGATGGCGCTGGCTGGCGACGGGCCTGGCGTGCGGCCTGGCCGCGCTGACGCGGTGGCAGCTGGCTCTGTCGTTCGTGGTTCTGGGAGGCGTGCTGGTCTTCCGCCGGCGCTGGCGCGAACTGATCTGGATGGGCCTCGGCTTTGGCGCGGTAACCTGGCACATTCCCTACACATTCAACTGGATGTTCGGCTCGCCCCTGGCCATCCCGGTGGATGCGCTGCAAAGCCCGGCCGAAGGGGAGCAGAGTTTCGTGGGGCTGCCCCGCTATTTGTGGCCTGTGCTGTTCGCGGAGGACCGCGGGTTGTTCATCTGGTCGCCGATCGCCGCGCTGGGTATGGCGGGGCTGCTCTGCCTCGAACAGCCTCGCCGGGACCTGGCGTTGGCATTGCTGGGAATTGTCGTGGCGCAAGTACTTGTCAATTCCGGGGTGCGCGACTGGTACGGCGGCGACAGTTTCGGCTTGCGGCGGCTGACCGAAATTTACCCGGCCCTGGCGGTCGGCGTGGGCGCGCTGCTGACAGCGGCGGAGCGAAAGGGGAATCGCGGCCTCGCGAGCGCGGCTTACGGCGTCGTCGTTTTGTTGGCCGTCTACGGGCTGGTCCTCGTCCCGGCCTCCCTGGTCTTCGATTATTTCACAACCGATCCCTCGTTTGGATACTTCACTACGCCGCCGTCTTCGTCGGTGGCTAACGTCTGGCTGTTTTTCTTCTGGCCGCCCAAGTTCGACCTGATCTGGCCGATGATGGAGCACCATTTCGGGCCGTGGGCCTGGACGTGGCCCGGTCCATGAGGCGCGGGACGACACGTTGATGAAGTATTCCTCCCCCCTCACGCGCGGTCAGTTCCAGACTCTCCTCGGCCTCGGAGTCATCATGGCTGGCGCCCTGTTGGGCGCCTCGGCCCTCGTCCTTCGAGCGCAATCAGGGATTGTCTCGCCCCCCCT
>DAOTXG010000344.1:0-5671 GCA_034435515.1 Anaerolineales bacterium | reverse complement strand
TGCTGAACCATCTGTGCGAAGACTGGGGCCGCGATGGTAACGGCGTGCTCCATCGTTTCATGCGGGATGAGGGGCATCTCAGCCGGGTCAATGCCGTGAATGTTAGAGGTCGAGCGCATTGATTTGACGGCGAGTTTCTTCTCTTTGGCGTTGACCGTGAGGGTCACGTCGCCGGGGGCGAGGTTCTTGGACAGGTCGGCCAACGTCTTCGCCGGCACCACGAGGCTACCCTCGGCCTTGATGTTGGCCGCGACGAAGGCAGAGATGCCAAACTCAAGATTCGTTGCGGACAGTTTCAGCCGCCCGTCAACGGTTTGGAGCAGGATGCCGCCCAGGACGGGCAGAGTCGTCTTACTGGCTGCGCCTCGCAGCACAGTTGTAACTGCGCGGGAAAGGTCGGCCTGACTAACTACGCATTTCATTTTGCTTTTTTCTCCTTAGTCCGAGTTCAGCAGAGCGTTATAACGTCTCCACAAGCGGTTCACGCGGCGATTGACAAACGAGTGCGAGTAGGTGCGGCCGGGAGTGGAGAGTTCTTCCGCAATCTCTCGCAGCGTCAGGTTCAACAGGCGTAGGCCGATGATCTGAAAGTCCAGATGGTCGAAGCCTTGCTTCTTCTCTTTCACCTCTGCAAGCAACTCGCTCATGGCCTGTGCCTGAGCCATCCTGAGAACTACGTCGTTGAATGTGCTGGACATTTATGCACCTCTGTCGAGTATGATATTCTCAACGGAGTATCAAGAATTTTTGCGATCATCAATCCACTTTTTTAGCCAAAAGCGAGCGGTCTCTGATGGAAAGGCGGCAACAATTAGGAGAGTATTTGCCTTGATTTCCACAGCCACATCGTCATTGAGCCGGACGTTGTAGTAGCCTCGGCGGGCGGTGTGCTTTTCCAGAATGCCGGGCCGACCATCATCCAGCACAACAACTGAGTGCTCGGGGACATAGAGGGCTTTGGCCTTCATGTCGTTGTTTCCTCCAATTGAATTTGAATGTCTGAGTCAATCTCGTTTCCCCAAAAGCGCCAGCCGGCGCGCATCTTGCGACGAGCAAATAGTTCGAGGTACGGACCCGCATACATCCGCTCAATGCGCTCATATTGTTCATCGGGCTTACGACTGTGTTCATGTCGGGGTGCGATGAGCGGGGGAAAGAGGGGCAGGCCATCGTCGAGCAGGAAGTCGCGCTCACGGCGGCTGTTGAGTCGGGGATGGCCTCGCAGACCGAGCAGGCACGGCTCCAGGTTCTTCCGTGTGCCGTAGCCCGTTCCGAACGCGAAGCGCGCGGTAACGGGGTTGAACTTTAGCCACTCCCAGGCGAGACCGGAGTAGCGGAAACCCCACTCCTCGATGAGGTTGTGTCTGAACACGAGGGGCATAATCGGCCATGTCACCCACAGGAACAGCGCACAGTCATCCAGCGCCAACAGCGAAATGGACAGTTTCACGATTCGCTGAAACTCCATTGTGGAGTAGTGGGCCTCTGGCGATTTCCCCTGCCCCTTCGCGCTGTAGGTTTTGAACGGCCAGGGTGGGTCGGCCAGAATGACGCCGAATTGGGTAATCATGTCTGCGCCTCAGAACAGCGTCAGTTGTACAAACCGCACGGTGGGGAGATAGTGCCAGTGGTTGCTTGCCCCCTCACTGTAGTCATGCCAAATCCTACAGTCACATAGGGTACAGCGGTACAGCGTCCAGCGTGACCAATGCTCTCGCAACAACGGCTTGCCCAGATACAGACTGCCCATCGCGCCATGTCCAGCGAAGGAGAGAGACCATTCGGGGCCGAGCGCCATCAGCCCTTTTCTGGCGGAGACAAAGAGGGCCTGCGCCTCCGCATCATCAAAACCCTCGTCCGCCAAGTCAAGAAGATTCCCCCTGAAGTCACGACAGTTTGGACAGGCGGCCACCGCGCGGGCGTCTGGTAGGCGGTGATACTCGTGATTGAAAGGGATGAACCCCTTGGGTGGAGTCGGGGCCGGCATCATGTCCACAGGTAGGGTCTCACCTCAACGAGGCGATGGAGATTGGCTTGGTCTTCCTCAAGCCACTGCTTTTCCAGTTTGGTGTGCTGGTGCAGGGCCTCGTAAAACCGAGGGTACTTCTTCCGCCTCTCGACGCTGGTATCGTTGCCTTCTGGAAAGAGAGGAGGAATGTCCAGGGTAGGATCACTTAGCGGGTCAACCCGCGCCGGGCGAACGTTCGTCCACCACTCATAGAGCGCCCTGATTTCCTCCCACACCTTCTGGGGCTCCTCGTCGTAAGTCCAGTCCACCGATTCGGGATTGTACTTGGTCATAAAGTCCACGAGGCATTGAAACGCCGCGTGGAGCAGCACCTCGTCTGGATCGTGGTTGCCGCGCTCCAGCGAGGCGATGATGAGGGTGTGCAGCCAGCGCTGGCGCACCGCGACTTGCCTTTTCAGGTGCGCAATCTCCCGGCTGGCGGCATTGCGTTTAGCCCGCGCCTCGTCGCGCTCCTGAAGCAGGCGACGGTGCTTTTCGTCCAACGCGACGATGCCTCGCTCTGGTTCACTGATCAGACTGCCGTCGTCGTCCAGCAGACCGCGCAGGCGCAGAGCCTTTGTCAGTTCGCCGGGGTGTTCACAAATGTATTTGATGTCCCACATGATGGTTTTCCTCCTAACCGAATCCCAAGCCTCTTTCTTTTAGGCTTACGAAACGGTTATGGCCGATTATCAGGTGATCGAGCAATTCCACGTCGAGGAGTTTCCCCGCCTCCGCTATGGCGCGAGTCACGGCTACGTCTTCGGGGCTGGGCGAGGGGTCGCCGCTCGGATGGTTGTGCGCGACGATGATGGCGGCGGCGTTACACCGGACGGCTTCCTTGAACACCTCGCCGACGCGGATAAGCGAGGTATTGAGCGAGCCGTGGTACAGTTCGACCGGCCGGCCGATCAACCGATTGCGCGTGTCCAGCATGAAGATGTGCAGATACTCCTGCTCTGCGGAGAGCGCGTTAGCCATGAGCATTTGCGCGGCGTCGGCCGGACTCTTTATCATCGGGCGCTCATCGGGAACGGAGGTGTACAACTTCTTTCCCAAGGAGTGCGCGGCCTTGATGCGCGCGACGGCGGCTCTGCCCACGCCTTTGACTTGCAACAGTTCGTGCGGGTGAGCCGCGAAGATTGTCCCAAGCGTGCCAAACTTCTCACGGATGGCGCGGGCGGCCTCCTCAGCGTGTGACCCACCGATGAGAACGGCGAGCCGCTCCTCCACAGTCGCCATGTCCGGTTCGTAGGAGATGAGGTTGATGCTTTCATCTTTGGCGGTGATCATGTTGTCTCTCTTTGGCGTTACAGGTCTTATGCACCAGTTTGTAGATTTCGTTAGCAGCATCCTGGGGGCTATGGTATGGCCCGGTGATGATATGGTGAGAGTTGAACTCAGAGATAGACAGCGGGTTTTTATCATCTCGGAGTAGCGTGTATACCTCCCACCATCCCGATGACTTTTTGCGGGAACCCATCTCTTTTGCCAATGAGTAATAGGGCATCGTTATTCTTCTTTGTGGCCCGTGAGCAGATGGCGGATGGCCTCTACGCGCGTTTCGATTTCCTGCATGAGTTGAGCAATGCTGGAGCGGTCAACCTCGGGCTGGTGTTCACCCTTGACCATTCCCCACGCACGCTTGGCCCTGGTATCTGCGCGTTCCAACGCGGCGCGCATGGCCGGCGTGTCACCTATCTCACCGCGCAGCATCTTCCGCAACTGCGCCTGGTTGGGGAGGCCGAGCAATCTCGCGGCGGCGCTTTGGTTGCCCCTGCATCGCTGTAGCGCCGACCGAATAAGAGACCTGGCGCGTTTTGAAGACTTTGGCCGCATGGTCTCACCAGGTCGTTTGTTTGAATTGGGCCGTTTTGTCTTGGTCCGTGATTTCATACGGGGCCTGACCTGTAGAACGAAATTAGGGGCGGTTTAGGGCTGGTTTAGCAGCCCTATTTCCCGCTTCTCGCGGCCCGCCCGGCTGCGAGATTTGCGATTCTCCGCTTCGCCCACGTCTCGATGCCGTACACCTTGGCGTAGGCAAGCACGGCGGCCTCGCCCTGGCTGTTGAAGATGCGCTTGATGCTGTTCTTGCGGTTACGCACATCAGCGCGATATTGGGCATACTTGCCCTTGCCATTCTGAGAACCGCCCTTGATCTTGGTCTTCTGCTTATCGGCCATCAGAGTTTTCTCTCCATGAGTAGACCGTCCTCGCGGTGAGGCGCAGGGTACAAACCCGGCAGCGTTTGCAAGACGGTGAAACCGTGCTTTTTGTACAAACTGATCGCTGGAACATTTCCCGCCCTGACGTGCAAACTGAGGGTCTTTATCCCCTCACGTTTGAGCAGCCGCAGGCTTTTCATTAGCAGGCGCGTGGCTATCAGTTGGCGGCGATAGTCGGGGTGAACTGCAATTGCCCACGCATAGGCGGACGCGACGGCTCTATCTATACTGGCGACGAGATGTCCCACAACTCTGTCTTTCTTCCCCTTCACCAGTTGAAGCGCTACTATGCCGATGACGCGCGGATCACTGATGAATTGCTCGTAACTATCCTGTCTCCCACGCACTCCTATCTTGAAGGACAGGCGGTCAACCTGCATGACGCCTCGAACGTCCCCCGCATTCATGGGGCGGAAGAAGATGTGCATTACTCTGCCGCCCGATCTTCGCTTTGTATCTCCTCAAGCATCGCGTCAAAATGCCCGCTCACCATGCAACAGGCTATGAGCAGAAAGAACGCGCCGACTACAATCACGAGCAGGATGGCACAAGCGATTGGCATTGGATAAAGAGGGGGAGAGGCGACCGACTCCACCGCCAGACCGCCCCTCCCCCACCTCCCTATCCGTCAGGCGTCAGACGCCTAGAACGGAATATCGTCGTCGGCCGGAGGCTGAGGCGGAAGGTCGGGATCACCCGCGCCGTCGAACGTTTCACCACCAGCATCAGCGCCACGGGACGCGCCGCCGAGCAGTTTCACGTTGTACGCGGTCACTTCGAGAGCGGAGTGGAACTTGCCCTCGCGGTCCTCGTAGGTGTTGAGGCCGATCTCGCCCTCGACAAACACCTGCTTGCCCTTCACGAGGTACTGGATGAGCTTGCCCCAGCGGTCGCCCCACAGCGTCACGCGAAACCAGACCTTTTTCTCCTGTGTCTGACCATCAGCGCTCGTCCAGCGCCGGTTCGTCGCCATCGAGAAAGAGTGAACCTGCTTCCCGGACGGGGTGTAGCGCGTCTCGGCGTCTTTCCCCAGGTTGCCAATCAACATGATCTTGTTCATCGTGCATCTCCTTTGTTGTGTGAGTGTTCCCGCGTGCAGGGATCAGCCGCGCGCGGGCGAAAGTGTGTTGCCGCCTATCGTGTGCTGGACACTAACGGCGGCCGGTTGGCAAACGTACTACTGCGAAGCAAATCAGAATGGGATACAACGGTCGTGGCGATTGATCCTGATACCCATCACGCGCCAGGGCAGACGGCAATGGGCGTCATAGCACGGGTCCCAGAACCACCGCGCAACGGGGCTAGGCCGGCCATTTCCACAACGTCGCCAGATTGCGAAGCAAATTCGTTCGTCTGCGCCAACGCAACCGTCTCTCAACGGCGCGTATCTCGCCCTTGGTCCACCCCTCATCGGCGTCTTCAACCCCATTGAGCGCGA
>DAOTXG010000343.1:0-1716 GCA_034435515.1 Anaerolineales bacterium | reverse complement strand
CCTCGATCCCGCAGTTTTGCTGGAAGCATTGATTGTGTACCTTTCTTAAGCGCCAAAGTAAACTACCGTGCCGCAAGCGGCCCTTTATGTCAGCGCGCATGTCGAATCCGCTCGTTTTCACGGGCTTTTTCGCATCTGAGGCACAAAAGGCCGGTACGTCGCGCATTTACCTTGCTCTGTTTTGATGCTCTGTCCGAACGGATGTGCTCTCAGTTCCAGAGATCCGCCCTAATCTCAGGGAGCAAATTTCAACGGCAGACTAAGTTGACGCTCACCATTTTTTACATGTAGGATCCAATCAGCCCCGGCTTTCTGCAGCTTCACTTCCGCCCCAAACCAGTCCCCCAACAGGAACACGGTGACCATTTGAAGGCTGCCAGTGATTGTTTGCCCGCCGAGGCTTGAGGCCGCCTGCCGAAGTTGCACACCATTTCCGAGGGGCACGAGCGCCACTGCGATAGGGTGTTCACCAGCCCGGAGTGTGACAGGTTGATTTGCGCTCGTCGTTTCGCCCGTCAGATGCCAGACCAGGGCGGCCTCACGGCGGGCAGGGCCGCGGACGTCGTCAAAAATCAATATCGGGCCAGAATGATAGAAATAAATCAGGCGTTGATGTTTCCAGCCATGCCAATTCTCTAATACGGTGCGACTGATATCCATCTCTTCATTGGTTTCAAACCGCTCGACACGGGCATAGTAGGGCGGATCCTGCGCCCACGGGCCGCCAACACCCGTCAGGGTATAAAGCACAGCACTTAGGCCCATCCGCGCAATTAGTAGGCCATTCAGGTTTTCACGAGGAATACGCTTGTCGCGAAACAGGCTGCGTCCTATAGGCAGCCACACATACGGCTGCCGACTGTTCTCTTCAACCACAAGCGGTCCATACTGGTCTAGCAACGTTATAGTATTCGTCGCTTTGTAACGATGCCAACCCGTGAACCGCAAGTTGAGCAGAAGATACGTGTCGTCTATTCCCCACCCGCTGCGGAAGACAATTTTATCGGGTGCGAGCGGTCCTGGTTGCGTGGGGAGTCCAGAATCGCCGTAAATCAGACATGATCCTGTAGATGGTGATTGTCCTCTAAAATCGAGGGGATATTCTACCCCCGGCTGGGCGAACAGAAACTCGCCGCGCTTCTCCAGATCATCCAGTGTGCGGCCTGCCAGCCATAAATAGCGCGCGTCGCCTGTGAGTTGCGCGCCCAGGTACATGACGCCCGCCAACGTCCCGGTATAAGTATGATTGTAGCGTAAGGGCGCGCCGCTGGGTAGGGCCTGCAAGAGCAGCCAGTCAAACGAGAGCCGGAGATTAGGCTCAGGCTTTTGGCCGGTGACCTGCGCCTGGAACAGCGCGTTGTTAATCCACTCAGGTTGATAGATAATTGCGTCGTCCGTATTGCGAAAGCGCGCCGCCCAACCCCGCGCCTCACGGGCGAGATAAGCCTGATTGCCGGGTGTAAGGTCAGCCGGCGATAATTGTCCACTTTCCAACACAGCCAGCAATCCTGCCCCGTTTTCCTGGTTCTCATATAGGCCGGTGGGCCACCGACCGAGCGCCAGCGCGTATAGCCAATCCACCCATTCGACGGTCCTGGCGCGACGATTGATAGCGGCGAACCACTCCAAAAGCGCCTGTTCCTCACCCGCAGAGAATAAACCAGGAAAAGCAGCGCGTACGCGAGGGTAATAATATCCCCTAAGCGCAGCCTCGTA
>DAOTXG010000342.1:0-2839 GCA_034435515.1 Anaerolineales bacterium | reverse complement strand
CACGCTCGCCGGGTGGTTGTTCTTCGGGCGCGTCCCCCAGACCCTCACGCCGCACGCGCACGTCGCGGCGGCCCGCATTCCCGGCGCCGACCTGGCGCCGCCGCCCGCCGATCAGAAGCGATTGGAGGGGCCGCTGCCCACCGTGCTGGACGACGCCGTGCGTTTTCTGAAACTGCACCTGCGCGTGCCGCACGTGATCGAGGGCCTACTGCCCGAAGCCCGCCCCGAACTGCCCGAGGCGGCCCTGCGCGAAGTGCTGATCAACGCCCTGGCCCATCGCGATTACACGTTGGCCGCGCCCGTGCGCCTGTTCATCTTCGACGACCGCGTGGAAGTCCGCACCCCCGGTGGCCTGCCCAACTCCGTGACCATCGAGGCCATCCGCCTGGGCGCGGCGCACGTGCTGCGCAACCCGACCATCTACATCATGCTCAGCCGCCTCGGGCTGGTCACCGACGTCGGCAGCGGGCTGTACCGGACGATTCGCCTGGTGCGCGAGGCGACCGGCCGCGAGCCGGACCTGCGGCTCGAAGGCGCGGAGTTCGTCGTCGCCCTGCCCCGGCCAGCGCTTTGACGTGGCAGCGCCGGCAGTTGACCGCGCGCCCGAGCGGCGTATACTTTGGCTGGAGGCGGCTATGACGCAAATGGTTCGCGCGCAAATTTATCTTCCCAAGAAGCAATATCTCGGGCTCAAGCGGCTGGCCAAAGCGCGGGGTCTGAGCGCGGCGGAGTTGATCTGGCAAGCGGTTGCAGAGCAAATCAATGCCGAGGCGCGCCCCCAGCCTGTCAACCAGGCAATTTCCCCCCTGGCGCAGTCGTTTCGACCCGACCCAGAAGCGTGGGCCGAGGCCCTGGCCTTTATGAAAGCGCTGCAAGCGCAAGGCCCCCTGGAACAACGCCCCCGCACCTGGACGCGAGACGACCTGTACGAGGAGCGTCTGAGCCGGTATGACCGACGCTATTCTGATTGATACCAACGTCCTGGTGTATGCCCACGACCGGGGGGAGCCGGCGAAGCAACAGCAGGCCATTGAAACGTTGGAGATGCTCCGGCAGACAGGACGGGGCCGCTTGAGCGCGCAAATCCTGGCGGAGTTCGTTCGAGCCGCCACGAAAGGCCGGTCACCTACCGAACCGGCGCTTTCGGAACAAGACGCTGCCTGGCTGGATGCGCTGCTCCGAGGCGCGGGCTTGCGCGGATAATCGGTGACCCGGAAAGGCTCCCAGGAAAGTTTGAGCCAACGGAAAAAATTCCGGCGGACTGCAAAGCCGTAAACAAAAAAGCCCCGGCCAGTCGGTCGGGGCTTCTTGCACGCTGCACTCTCCAGCGCATGTTTACTCAGGGAGTGCTACACGAGATAAGAATCCATAAAAGCGATGTGTCAAATCGTGGATGTAAATTGGTGGAACTAGAGCCTTTCGCCTGACCGTACCGATGCGTAAGCCGTCATACAGAGTCTCTGTTGCTAGGCCAAACACCTTCTTGAAATCGAGATACAAGTCGGGCAACTCGCCCGCTGGTGGATCTCCCACCTGAGCAGGCTTAAAATGGTGGTATCGCTCGTCCTGGTTCTGTTCAATCCGTTTCCAGATGTCTTTTCCAGGCGGAACCAAGTTGCGAATCTTGCTCAACTCATATACATCACACAGAATTACATGAGAGATTAAGGCATTCGGGCGGCTGATTTCGCCAGTATACTGATATGTCCTTTGTGACAGTTCATCAGGAAATCTTGCCTTGAAATCCCACTCAAGATCACAATCGGGATTCATGACCATCACAAAGGGATGATAGACTGACCTAAACTGGATAGACGCATCTTGAGGTAAGGAGCCAGGTGGCTGCTCAGGCCTATGCTCCCAGACCTCACCAAGTATTTCTCCTTGCCGCAGCGTACCCGCTGCCGATGGTGCATCGTACCTGAAAGGCACGGGGTTAGCCCGCTCCCGCACTACTCAGAAATAACCAAATCTGGACGCTCAGAGATCCCGATAATCTTTCCAGTACCCCGATGAGCAATCTCGGGCTCGGGAAGTTTGTAACGAACATTCTCAAGATGATATTCTAGAATCTCCTTTAATGATGTCAGGGCTTCATCTATGCCCTCAACAGGTATTATTGAAACCAATACACAGCCTAGAAGCCGCTTAATAGCCTCCTCCCCTCCGCTTTCGGTCCGAAATGAAAACACCTGACCGGGGGAGTTGACTGTGCCCAGGAACGATGCACGGATCGCCGGAACTTGATCACTCTTCAGGATCAATCGCTCTAGGTTCCAGAGCCTGGTGTAGTTTTGGACTGATAGCCCACCGGAAGAGGTTTCCAGCAATCCGGTTGAACCGGTCGAGAATTGAGGGAATGTCATTGCTCCTGCTCCTTTCATTTGTATAGAGGTCCACATCAATAACGTAGACAGGTTTTTCACTCTGAGGAAGGAGTCCAAGGCCATGTCGTAATGTTGCGAATCCCCCTAGAACTTCATCTATCTTGATTGATGCTTCGGTCTGAATGGTACGCACCTGGCTCCCTATATTGGGTGCTCCTAGGAGGCCAATTAGAGGGGAATTCAACAGAGAATCCCAAGGCTCATTGCTAAGGCCGATTTCTTCTTTGTCGATTACATCTTTGTAACGCAGACCAATCCGGGAATAAAAGGCGGGTTGATATACTTCCTCTAAGGATGTCTGCGCAAATGCCAACTCTCTGCGAAATTGCTCCCATCGTTGGTATTTGTAATCCGTGAGGGCAACAAAGCCTGGTGCTAGAGAGATAAAGCGATTGGAGTCAGTAGTTAGAAACTTATGGGAAATCCCTTCTGAGGGTTTTAGGATAGGAAAT
>DAOTXG010000341.1:0-3526 GCA_034435515.1 Anaerolineales bacterium | reverse complement strand
CAAGCAGGCTCGACCACACCGGCGCGTAGGCGTCGTAATCGTCCTCGCCCACCACCCACGTGAGCAGCAGGAAAGTCGTGCCGCGGGTCTCGAAGAACGTCTCGCCCCGCAGGCCGCGGTCCGGCGACTTCCAGCTCAGGCGCTCGCTGCCGTCGGGCTGAACCTGGTCGTCGGTTACCTGGATGTCGTCAATCTCGTAAAAGTCCTTAAGCAGCGTCAGGGCGAACCGGCCCGCCTCCGACCGGGAGATGGCTGTGCCGTCGTCGTAAGAAATGTTCTCGATGTACGTTAGCCCGTCGGGCGAAGTAAACGTGTCCAACACGGCGGTGTCGCTCGAGTCGGTCGTGTACGTCCAGGCGTAGGGGACGGAGAACTCGAACAGGTTCCGGATCGGATCGGTGAAGGTGTAAGTCACGGCGTAGGGGTCTACCTGCGCCCCGGCGTCGGCGTCGGTCTGCATGGAGTTGGCCACGTCCAGCAATCCGCCCACGTACGCTTCGTACTGCCCGGTCTCCACCCAGAAGTCCTCTTCATACACGACTACGCCTTCACTCCAGTAATAGCTGAAGACTGTGTACTCCACTCCGCCGTCGTCGAGCGTCTTGAGCACGCCGATGCTGCCATCCGCCTGCGGCTCGACGCTCGTTTGGCTATAGTTTTCGAACGTGCCGAACCAGTTCGTCTCGTTGGCCTGGATGAAGGCGTCCAGGCCCTCGGCGTCGAGTTCCACGGCAGTGTTGATAAAGGATATCTCAATCGAAGACACGCCGTTCGGCTCGGAGACGAACACGCTGTTGTCGCGCTCCGTGACCTCCCAGCCTTCGGGCAGGTTGATGGCAAACGCGCCGCTGGCGTGAGCGTAGGCCTCCGACGAGAGGGTGAAAGGCGCCGCGACCGGGGAGGCCTCCGCGCGCGGCGTGCGGGTTGGCCTGGGTTCCTGGGTGGGTCTGGGCTTCGGCGTCGCCTCCTCCGTCGCCTCGGCCTGCGTGGGCAGGTCGAGGGTGGCCTTGACGAACGGCGTCGCCGAAGGCTCCGCGCCCCGTCCGCCCCCGCAGGCCAGCGCGGCTAGTGTCAGGGCCAACAAAACGGTCAGTCCCGGATAAAGTTTCTTAACGTGCATTTTCTTTCAGTTCTCCTTTATTATTGATGTTCGGGCCTTCCAGGCCCGATTACTCTCAGACCCTAAGGGTCTCCAAGACCCTTAGGGTCTGAGTCTTACCCCGCCGTAAGCGTGGCCCGCAGAGATACCCCGGCCAGGAAGAGCCCAATCATGCCATAGGTGAGCGCCTCGCGGCGGTCGTCCCGGCCGCGCAGGTAGGCATACGCGCCGGGCAGGCTGATGATCAGCACAATGCCGTACAAGTAATGCACCGAACGCTCCGGGCGCAGCCCCTGGAGATACATTAACCCGCCGACGGCGACTTGAGCAATATACAACAATTCGGCCGCGGCCATAATCCCCAGAAAGTTCCCCCCCACGCCCTGCTTCCGGGCGAACAACCACAGGCCATAGAACCCCATGATGAGGCTGAACAGCACGCACGCGCGGGCGAGGCCGATATGGATGAGCGGGAGAGACATAAACGACGGGGTCCTTTACTGCGGCATGCGCGCGGCGGCGAATTGGACGATCTGGCCGATCATCTGGCCGTAGTTCATCCCTTTCGCCCGGGCCCCGGCCAGCACGACCGAGGTCGGGTCGAGGTCAGGGTTGGGGTTGACGTCGAGGATCATCGGCTCGTCGCCGAGCATCCGCATGTCGAAGCGGCCAAAGTCGCGCAGGCCCGTCGCCCGATAGGCTTTGCGCGCCACCGCTTCGAGCCGGGCGCGCCAGTGGGGCTTATCCGCCGGGGCGGGGCAGGGCATTTTGATTTCGTTGTATCCGCGTGACGAGCGATCGAATTTCCAGTCGTACGTGTAAATCTGGTCGCGCACGTCGCCGAAGGCGGAAAAATCAAACTCGACAGGCGGCAGCGCCTCGGGGGCGTCGTTCCCCCACACCGCCACGTGAAATTCACGTGTTGAGAGAAACTGCTCAACCAGCGCCTCGTCCTGGTAGGCCTCGCGCAGGTAGGCGATGCGCCGGGCGAGCTGGTCGTGGTCGTGCACGATGGAGTCGCCGGAGATGCCAAAACTGGCATGTTGATTGGCGCCTTTGACGATGGCCGGGAACGTCGTCCATTCGGAGGCCTGAGCGGGGTCGGATAATACGCGCGCGGGGAGGGTGGGCAAGCCGGCCGCGTGCAGGCGTTCCTTCACCTGCGGGCGGTTCATCAGAAAGGCGATCACCGCCGGCGGCGAGCCGGTGTAGGCGAAACCTTTGGCCTCAATGTGCGCGGCCACTTCGGCCTCGGTCCAGGGCCGTCCCGCCCACTCCTCGCCCCAGTTCCACACCAGCCACTCGCGCGGGTCGTAAGCGTCGAGCGCCGAGAGGTCGTCGAAGAACTTGATCCCCTCGCAGACGTATCCCTCCTGGCGCAAGCCATTGAACATCATATCCCACATCTCGTTGGCCATGGCCTTGTCCTTATCAGGCCAATCCGGGTTCTCGTTGCTGACGACCAGGACTTTGGGCTTGCGGCGTGGAGCATCGGGCATGGGGTTTTCCTCCGAGGAAAATGGATAGCCCGATAGTACCACAAAGAGGTAAGAAATTCAGGGGAAAAACAGGCCAAAATCTTGGCTATTGACAAATAGAACATATGGGCTATACTATTTGTACATTTGTTCGACTGCCGTTAGCAGCCGATTTTTAGCCTGATTCAGGAGGTTTTCCACCATGCCCCGTCGCAAAAAAGAACAACCCGCAGAAGAAACTGAAATGGCCGAGGAGGTCGTTGAGGTTCTCGAAGAGGCGCCTGCACCCCGCCGCCGGCGCGGCCAGGCGGAGGTTGCCGAAGACGCGCGGCCACAGATTGATTCCGCCCGGCGCGCCGCGCTCGACAAGGCGCTCGGCGACCTCGTCAAGCGCTTTGGCGATGGCAGCATCATGCGCCTGGGCGAGGCTCACCACATGAACGTCGAATCTATCCCCACTGGCTCGCTTGCGCTCGATCTGGCCCTCGGGGTCGGCGGCGTCCCGCGTGGGCGCGTGACCGAGATTTACGGCCCGGAGGCCTCGGGCAAGACGACCCTCTGCCTGCACGTCGTGGCCGAGGCGCAGCGGCGCGGCGGCGTGTGCGGCTACGTGGATATGGAGCACGCGCTTGACCCGATCTACGCCGCGCGGCTCGGCGTGGACGTGGAGAACCTGTACATCGCCCAGCCCGACACGGGCGAGCAGGCGCTCGAAATTGCCGAGGCGCTCGTCCGCTCGGGCGCGATGGACGTGGTGGTGATTGACTCAGTCGCAGCGCTCGTGCCGCGCGCCGAAATTGAAGGCGAGATGGGCGACAGCCACATGGGGTTGCAGGCCCGCCTGATGTCGCAGGCGCTGCGCAAACTCTCCGGCGCGATCAAGCAGTCCAACACCGCCGTCCTGTTCACCAACCAGCTGCGGCAGAAGATCGGCGTGATGTTTGGCAAC
>DAOTXG010000340.1:0-12647 GCA_034435515.1 Anaerolineales bacterium | reverse complement strand
ACGAGTTCTACCGCTTCGTCGGCGGGGAGAATGCGGCGCACAGCGCGCAGAAGCCCGCGCTCGTTCTCTTTCAACTGTGCCAGCAGGCTTTCCGGGGGATTCACGGCCACGCGCAGAAGCGCGGCTTCAAGTTCTTCAAACGGATGCTGGCCGGGGAGCAAGTCCACGATGAACCAGTTGTCCGAGCCGGGGAGGCCCCCACGCCGCAGGGCCGGGATCAGCCCGGCTTTGACGACCGACGACTTGCCGCTGCCGCTCGGCCCGACGACGGCCAGAAAACGCGCCAGGTCGCCGCCCTCGCCCAACCGCGCCAGCAATTGCTGAACCAACGTCTCGCGCCCAAAGAAATCGTCGGCGTCAGCCTCGGCGAACGCGCGCAAGCCCTTGAAAGGATTGACGACCTCCCCCTCCGCTTCTTCTTCCTCGACTGGGATGAAGGCCGGTCGGGTCGTGACGCCGCTCAGCGCGTAACGGAAATCGTCGAGCAGACTCAATACATCGGGGTAGCGCTCTTGCGGGTCTTTGGCGGCGGCGCGGCCAATCACCGCATCCAGCGCGGCGGGCAGGCCCTCGCGCCCGGCGGCGAGGGGCGGCAGCGGCGCGCTGATGTGCTGCTGGATCAGGTCAAGCGGCGTAGGCCCGGTGAAGGGCAGCGCGCCAGTGAGCATCTCGTAGAGCATCACGCCCAGGCAGTAAATATCGGTCTGCGGGCGCACCGAGAGCGAGCGGATTTGCTCCGGGGACATGTATTGCGGCGAGCCGACCAGCGCGTCCACCTGCGTCTGCGCTTCCAGGTCGGGGTTGCCGAGGTTCTTGGCGATGCCGAAGTCGGCCAGGTAGGCGTTGCTGTCTTCGTCGAGCAGGACGTTGCCCGGCTTGAGGTCGCGGTGGATGACGCCGATGCGGTGCGCGGCGTGCAGCGCCGAGCAGATTTGCTCCAGCAGACGGGAGACGGTTTCGATGGGCAGCGGCCCGCCCTGCAACAGCGTCTGCACACTGCCGCCGCGCAGCAGGCGCATGACCAGGTAAGCCACGCCCGGCTCACGCCAGTAGTCGTAGAGCGGGACGATGTGCGGATGCTCCAGCCGGGCGACGAGTTGGGCCTCGGCGTCGAAACGACGGATGAAATCGGGGTGATTGGCGAAGGCGGGCAGGATGATCTTGAGGGCGACTTCGCGCTCGACGAGCGGCTGCACCGCGCGATAGACCGCGCCCATGCCGCCGGCGCCGATCTTTTCGGCCAGCGCGTAACCCCGGATGGCGCGCCCGGTCAAGTCTTCGCGCCCAATTTCTTCCGGCGCAGGGCTGAGCGTTGGGGCGGGCTCGGCGGCCTCCGGTCGCGCGGCGCGGGCGTGCCGCACGAACTCGGCCCGGTCGTCCAGCGGGATGGCGAGCGCCATCGCCAGCCGCTCGGCCACCTGCACCGAGGGACGCGCGTCGTCCGCCTCGATCTTGCGGATGGTGATGGCCGCGCAGCCCACCCGCCGCGCCAGTTCTTCCTGCGTCAAATCCAGCTCGCGGCGGCGCTGCCGGACAAAGCGCCCGAACGATTGTTCCTGACTCATCGTGCCTTCCAGTCGGCGCCGGGTTCCAAAATTTCGCGGCGCTGAATTCACTCTAGCACCGACCTGAGGCAAATTCAAGTATGTAGAGCGTTTTTATCGCTTTTTTTATCGGTTGTGAAAGATGGGACAGGTTCGTAGTGCGCCACGCTAGTGGCGCGAAGCACTCGCGTGCTTCACTACAAACGCGCAGGGTATAATCCTCCCGCGCTCCCCTGCTCCCATACCCCCACACAGAGGCTTCTATGCTGCCCGCCCCTTCCCTCGCCGAAACCCCCTTCAACTGGCCCGGCCTGCTCCTCGCCCTCCTCGCCCTCGCCGCCGGCTGGACGATCCTGCGCTTCGTCCTGCGGCTGACGCTGAGGGTCTTCGCCCTCGGCTGCCTGGGGTTGTTGGCTGTCGTGGGGGTGATGTTCGTGCTGCTGTACAACTGATGGAATTCTCCCCTCTCCTGCGCGGCGCCTTTCCGCGCGGGAGAGGGGCGGGGGTGAGGGCCTACGCCGCGGGGATGATCAGCCACAGCAGCAGATACAGCGCAATGCCCGGCACGCCGCCCGGCAGCAGCGCGATGAGGAAGCCCAGCCGGAACCAGAACGCGCTGATCCCGAAGAACTCCTCCAGCCCGCCGCACACTCCGGCGATCACCCGGTTCCGCCGCGAACGGCGCAGCCTGCGAGTCGCTTCGTTGGTCATGGTCAAAACCTCCTGAACAAATCAATGGTTTACGTTGACTTCTACGCGGCTGGGGCGCGCAAGTTTCACCGCCCCTGCCGTGAACCTGACAATTGGCCGATGGCCCCTTCGCGTAGCAGATAGCCGATGGCCGATGGCTGATGGCCGATGGCCGATGGCGAAGGACCCACTTCCAATTTCCAACCTCCAACCTCCAATTCTCCAATCTCCACTTACAAATTACCAATTACCAAAACAAAACAGCCCCTCCATGTCAGAGGGGCCGTTTGGCACAAGCCTCATTGAGAGAGCCGGGCTAAAAGTCGCCGCCCATGCCGCCGGGAGGCATGGCGGGGGCCTTTTCCTTCTCCGGCGCGTCGGTGATGAGCGCGTCGGTGGTGAGGATCATCGCGGCGATGGAGGCGGCGTTCTCCAGCGCCCCGCGCACGACCTTCACCGGGTCAATAATGCCGGCCTTGATCATATCCACGTACTCGGCCGTGAGCACGTCGAAGCCGATGTTCTTGTTCTTGTCGTCCTTGGCGTGGCGGCGGACGCCGTCAATGATGACCGAGCCATCCTGTCCCGCGTTCTGCGCCAGCCGGCGGATGGGGGACTCCAGCGCCTTGCGGACGATATTCACGCCGACCTGCGCGTCCTCGTCCTCGGCCTTCAGTTTCTCGAGCGCCGGGATGGCGTTGATGAACGAGATTTCACCGCCGGGGACGATGCCTTCCTCAACCGCCGCGCGCGCCGCGCTCAGCGCGTCCTCGACGCGGTGCTTCTTCTCCTTCAGCTCGGTCTCGGTGGCCGCGCCCACGCGGATGACCGCGACGCCGCCGGAGAGCTTGGCCAGGCGCTCCTGCAGCTTCTCCTTGTCGTAGTCCGAGGTGGACTTGTCAATCTCGACCTTGATCTCTTCGATGCGGCCCTTGATGGCCTTGTTGTTGCCCTTGCCCTCGATGATGGTCGTGTCGTCCTTGCTGGACACTACCTTGCCCGCGCGGCCGAGGTCGCTGACCGTGGTCGACTCGAGTTTCTTGCCGAGCTCTTCGGTGATGACCGTGCCGCCGGTCAGCGCGGCGATGTCCTGCAGCATAGCCTTGCGGCGGTCGCCAAAGCCGGGGGCCTTGACAGCCAGCACGCTGAGCATCCCGCGCAGTTTGTTCAGCACGAGCGTCGCCAGCGCCTCGCCATCCACGTCCTCGGCGATGATGACTAGGTCGCGCTTGCCGATCTGCACCAGTTTTTCGAGGACCGGCACGATGTCGGCGGCGGCGGAGATCTTCTTGTCGTAGATCAGGATGTAGGGCTCAGCGATGACCGCCTCCATGGACTCGGGCGAAGTGATGAAATAGGGGCTGATGTAGCCGCGGTCGAACTGCATGCCCTCGACGTACTCCGTCTCGAACTGCAGGGACTTGGACTCTTCGACGGTAATCACGCCGTCCTTGCCCACTTTGTCCATCACGTCCGAGATGAGTTGGCCGATCTCCTCGTCGGCGGCGGAATTCGTCGCGACCGAGGCGATCTCTTCTTTGGTGTCAATCTTTTGCGACTGCTTGCGGATGGCCTCGACGACGGCTTCGGCGGCCTGCTCGATGCCGCGCTTGAGCAGCATCGGATTGTAGCCGGCCGCCAGAGCCTTGAGGCCTTCGGTGACGATGGCGTGGGCGAGCACGGTCGAGGTCGTCGTGCCGTCGCCGGCGATGTCGTTGGTCTTGGTGGCGGCTTCCTTGAGCACTTGCGCACCCATGTTCTCGTAGGGGTCTTCCAGCTCAATTTCTTTCGCCACCGTCACGCCGTCGTGGGTGATGGTCGGCGCGCCGAACTTCTTGTCCAGCGCCACGTTGCGGCCCTTAGGGCCGAGCGTGGTGGCCACCGCGTTGGCCAGCGTGTCCACGCCGCGCTGGAGGCGGCGGCGGGCGTCTTCGGAAAAAACGAGTTGTTTTGCAGCCATGGGGGGTGCTCCTTTATTTCAATAATAATGAATAGGTCGGCGTAATGCGTAAAACGTAATGCGTAATTTTACGTTTTACGTTTCACGCTTTACGTTCTACTTCTTCTTCTTGCCATCCTCTTCCACCACCGCCAGCAGGTCGCTCTCTTTCAAGATGAGCAGCTTCTTGCCGTCCACCTTGAATTCGGTGCCCGCGTATTTGGCGAACAGGACGACGTCGCCCTTCTCCACGTCCAGCCCCACGCGCTTGCCGCTGTCGTCGCGCGCGCCGGGGCCGACGGCGAGGATCGTCCCCTTCTGCGGCTTCTCCTTGGCCGTCTCGGGCAGGATGATGCCGCCAGCGCTCATCTCCTCCTGCTCGATTGGCTCGACCACTACACGGTCGCCGAGGGGTTTGAGATTTAGTGCCATCGTACAGACCTCCTTATAGGGAAAAAGTTGACTTAGCCTGCTTTTCGCAGTTCCCGCCGCAGTTGCACTGCGGCGGCCCCGGATGGCAGTACAACTGCCATCCGAACAAAACCGCCTCCGGGGTGCGAAAAACGGGCTTAGGTAACACGGCGAAAAGTTAGCACTCTTCCGCGCGAGTGCTAACTGTTTGGTATATAATACCTTAGGAAAAAGGGCCTGTCAAGCCCTTTTTAGCAATTCGGTCTTGTGAGTGCTATTCACCTACGAGAACACACCTGACAGGTGTCGGGGCAGCCGGTTATTGGCCGAGGAAGACCGAGACCACCGGGGCTATCGCGTCCCGATTCGGGATGCTGACCCGGCCCCCGGTTGGCGTCGTCCAGGGGATGACCATCGTCCCATCTATGGCCTGGGCCGAGATGGCCGAACGGTCAATCTGCGGGCCAATGCAGGCCAGGGCGGCGATCTCCGCGGCCGAGAGGTCAGTCTCAACCAACGCCCCCAGCGTGCTGATCAGCGCCGGGATTTGCGGGATGACCTGCGGGCTGAGGAGTTTGTCGCGAATGGCGAGCATCACCAACTGCTGGCGCTGGATGCGATGATAGTCGTCGTCCTGGTGGCGGGTGCGGGCATAGCGCAGAGCCGTCTGCCCGTCCATGTGCTGAAGCCCGGCGGGGATTTGCAACACAAACGTGCTGCCGGTTCCGTCGTCGGTCGGATAAGCCGGGTCGTAAATCTCTTTGGGAACGTCCACGTCAATCCCGCCCAGCGCGTCCACCGCCGTCTCGAACGCGCCAAAATTCACCAGGAGGTAGCGGTCCACGCGGATGCCGAAGTTCAGCGCGATGGTCTCTTTCAGCTCGACCGGACCGCCGCCGGGGATTTCGTAGACTTCGCCGTAGAGGAAGGCCGTGTTGAGGCGGTCCTGGGTGATGCCGACGCCCGCCAGGTTGGGCAGCGGCACGTACAGGTCGCGGGGAAAGGAGAGCAATGACGCGGATTTCGCCAGGAAGCGGACGCTGACGAGGCTGATCGCGTCGGTGCGCGTGGCACGCGAGTAATCAGCCGAGCGGTCGTCCACGCCCAGCAGCGCGATAGTCATCTGCTCTGGCCCGCCGCACGCGCCGGCCACGGTCGGCAGCGGGATCGGCGTGGGCGTGGGCGGCTTCGGCCGGTCGGTCGGCGCCGGCGCAGGCCGGGGGACAATCGGCCCTGCGTCCGCTTCGTCGCCGGACAACGTCGCCCGCAGCCAACCAGGAGAGGCCAGGCTGAAGACGCAAAAAGCCGCCGCCAGCAGCAAACAGCCGGCGGCCAGGCCGATGGCGACGCTGAAAAATGTTCGAGGCATCTGCGACGTTCCCGGCATTATAGCGTATCTCGATTGCGTTTACGGAATTTTGTTTGACGCTTCCCGCCGAATAGAATACAATTCATCCGGTCAACCGTGTCCAATTTGGGAGATTACCCTTTATGTCTTTGCAGACCAAACGCCTGATCGTGTTCGTCGCCTCGCTGGTGGGCGGGGCAGTCCTTTCCGCCCTGATTATCTACGTCGGCTTCGGCACCACGCCCGAGAAGTTCGCCTACAGCAACGTGTTCATCATGTTCATCTCGTTCTTCTGCATCATCGGCATCTGGCTCGATTACTTCCTCGGCGCCCAGATCCTCAAAAACTGAAGCCTCCCTCAACCTTCTAGGACGCTGCAAAGCCCCGGAGTGTTCCCGGGGCTTTTTGGCGGACTGAGCCTGCTTTTCACGCCCGCTGAATACCGAACGTTGGGGCGGTCGCGGCACTGCCGCCCGGCAATCGGCTTACCGCTTACAAAACAATGAGGCCAGTGGGACAGCCCACTGGCCTCGCCGTTGCCGGTCAACCCGCCTCAGCGCCTGGATTCGCCGGCCAGGAGAGGTTCACCATCTAAGGCCCGGTGCGGCGGAAAATCCACAATCCGCTGTCGCGATCGCTCCCGAGGATAATCGTCTGCCCATCGCGAACGAACGTCTCGACGCCCCAGAAGTCGTTGCCGTCCTCGTCGAGATAACCGCCAACCTCGACGAGTTCGCACTTTTTGCCGCCGCCAGTGCACCTGATTTCGAGCGACCTGATTCCGCCCGCGTAGTACGATAGGTAAGCCCGCTTCGGATCCTGCGGATCGGTCGCCACCTCGTGCACGCTCAGGTCGCCGGAGCCGAACGCGAAGGCCGGGTCGTGCGCCTCGTCAATCGCGTAGGTGTCGAGCTCCTTGAACTTCCCATCGGACAGCGTATTGCTAAAGAGGTGGACGTAGCCCCAGCCGTCGAAGCGGCCGGTGGCGTGCACCTTCGCGCCGAGCGCCCCAATCGCCGGCCCGTCCGGGTACGTGTAACTGACCGAAGTGCTTGGGCCGAACAGCAGGTGGAACGCCCGATGGCCGAGACATACGCCGGGGATCGTGACCACGAAGTCATGCCCCTTGCTCCCGCACAGGGTCGCATCCGGGAAGGCCCCAAAGCCGGCGCCCGTGTGGTGGTTGGCGATGATCATCGCGTCGTAGCCCGCGTTCTGCGCCGCCTCCACCTTCTCCGAGAAGAAGCAGGCGCCGTGCTGCGAGTGTGCCGGGTCGCCGACCGGCCCGCGCTGGAGGACGAGGATCGCCTCCTCACCCGCCCCGAGCGACCCGAGCACCGAGGGCGGCGGGATGCTGACGACATCATCTGGGCAACCGTAGCCGCCGTACACCGTCGGCCCGTTCAGCACCCCATCCGGCAGTTCGACGATGGGGACCGTCCAGCCGAACGAACCCGCGGCGTAGACGCCGGCGTTCGGGCCGGTCGCGATCTGGAAGACGTCGACGTTGTGGGCGCTGAAGTCCTCGTCGGCGCCGATGAAGAACTGGCTATCCGCCGTGAACTCGGCCTGGTGGCCGTTGCCCTCCGGCGGCTCGCTCAGTCTCGCGGACTCGAGCAGCTCCGGATCGGGGTCGGCGTAGTCGGTGTCGCCGATCAGCCTCGGGTTGGCCGGGTCGTTCACGTTGAGCTGGACGTAGCCGCCATCCCAGTACGACAGCAGCAGCACGAAGTTGTCCCCAATCTTCTTGACGACCATGTCGTGCAGGAACACCTCGACCAGGTTAGGCACCGTCGAGTCTTGCCGGATGCTCGAGAATTCGGTATTCAGATTTATCTCCCGGATCAGGCGCGGGCGGCTCGGGTTGGTGATGTCGAGGATGTCCACGTCGGTTGTCTCGAAGTTATCGGTCATGACGACGTAGGCTTTGCTTCCCGCATCCCAGGCGAACGCGCTGTGGATGTCGTTCGCATCCCCGAGGCTGATCCCCCCGCAGTCGCCGAAGTGCTCCGAGACCTTGAACGGCTTCAACGGATCCGTGACATCCCAGAGCGAGACGCCGCCCTTGCCCTGTGGGCCGCACTGTTCGTTGTTCATCACGAGGAGGTCGCCGTTGAAGTGCCTGGTCGTGATGTGCACCACCTGCATGCCCTCGCCGGGCGCGCTGTCCTGGTGGGCCGGGATGAACCCCACCGTCTGCGGGTCGCTCAGGTCGGTGATGTCAATCACCGCCCCGGCCCGCGCCCGGTCGCTCAGATGGACATTTCTCCTTTGGCTTTTGTAGAGTGAAACGGTTTACGCCGTAGAGTGGTTGCTCATCATTGCGCCGGTGAGGGCGGAGATCCAGTGAATCCCCGCCCTGGGTTTGGATGAGGAGAGGCGCGTGTTTTAGCGCGGGGCTCGACCGATGGCGTCAATCCGAGTGTAGAAAGCCGTGGGGACGCGGTCTAGCATCCCCGCGTTGCGGCCATCGGCCCAGACGGCAAAGACGTTGTTCCCGAAGGAAAGGCTGGTGTTGTAATCGCCAAAGTTGGGGATGATGCTGTTGAGAGGCGTGGCCGCGCACCAGTTCGTCGAGACGTCAGTCATTCTCACCGGCGCTTGCCACGTCGCACCGCCGTCGGTGGACTGGGCCCAGAAGACGTCGGAAAAGGTCGTGACCCTGCTCTGTCTCAGAATCGGGTTGTTAAGAGGTCCGCCAATACGGACGCTGCATTCGACGTCGTTGGGGTCAGGAGTCACGTTGACGTCTTGCATCTCGTAGTAGGTCACATCAACGTTGCCCGTGGGGTCCACGCTCACGACCGGCCAGAACTGCACCTTCCCATCGGCTACTGCGTGAACGGGAGTGGGGGTGCTCCAGGTCGCCCCGCCGGTGTCGGAGAAACTCACGTAGACATCCGTGTCCGGCCCGAAGGGGGCGGCGCCGGAGGCGGCGCTGCAATCCTGGAAGGCTACGTAGACTCGTCCCCGGTGGGGCCCCGACTGGGCCACGGCGATCCGCGGGAAGTCGTTGGAGGAGGTGCGGTTATAAGCCGCGGGCGGGGTCAGCGCTCCGGAGCAGATCGAGGCCACACTGACCCGAGATCCGAAGGTGGCCCCTTGATTATCGGAGCGGGCGACGGCGATCTCCGCCCGAGGGAGGGCAGCCCCGCCAACCAACGGCGCAAACCAGCCCCTCTCCCAGGCCACGTAGAGCTCTCCCTCGGGGCCTACGGCGGGCATCGAGCCCTGGTCAATGACGCCATCCAGCCCGCAATCGGGCCGAGTGGGGTCAATGACGAAGGACTCGTCCGGCTGGATGATGGTGCGGGACCAGGTGGCGCCGCCATTCAGGGAACGGTAGAGTTCGATCTGGCCGAAGCCGAAGAAGGGGATGTCGCAGACCTCGACGAAATTAGTCAGGCTGACGTAGAGGACAGTCCGATTTCCGCGTCGGTCAACAGCCAGCGCCTCTTTGTCCACGAAATCGTTGGGGTAGTCGGGGGATTGGATCAGGACGGAGTCGGCCCAGGAGAAGTTCCGGCCGCGGAAGGCGCCGGTGTGGACGCTCACTCCGGCAGGCGGCAACGCTGGCTGGTCGTCCCAGATGGCCAGGTTAGCATAGTAAAAGGCGCCGTCGCCGGTGCTGTCAGCGGCCAGCCAGGGGTCGCCGCGGGTGATGTAGCGGCCAGTAGCGCTTTGGCCTTGAGGGCCGGGGCCGAGTCCAATCCTGGTCCCAAAAGGCGGGGTGCCGCCGTCGGTAAAAGTCAGTCCCCCATCCGATGAGAAACCGTAGCCTGACAACCCAAGCGGAGGATCTACCGGCTGGAAGGGCTTAAAGCCGAAGCCCTCCCCGTCGTTCCAGCCGACGACGATGTTCTCCCCATCGGAGGCTATGGCAACGGCGAGTTCGCTGGCCCCCGAGCGAAAAACGGCGGCCGGATCCTGGTTCTGGCTGACCTGCCGGTTGAAGCCAACCCGCGGCGGGCGCCGGGTGGGATGTGAGGGGCTGGCAGCGGAAGAGGCGCCGCTGGCTGAATTGAGGCCCTCCATAGAGATACCCGTCTTGATTTGTTCCTTCAAGTCGGCCGGCGGCTGGGGCGCCTGAGCCAGGGCCGGGGAGGTCACGAGGCCCAACAGGGCCAGTACCGTTAATAAATTTCGGGTGCGCATAAGTTTGTCTCCTCGTATGACTTGTTCGACTAGCCTGTGAATTCCACCCAGACCCTAAGGGTCTCAAAGACCCTTAGGGTCTGAAGTTGGATTGAGCAATCAGCGGATCTGCCCGCGAATCTCGCCGCCGGGGAAATCGCCAGGTCCAGTATTGATGGGCGCCTCACCATCGTTGGTATGGACGTTGACGTAGGTGTTGCCGGCCTTTATCGCGTTGATCAAGTCACTAAACGGATGCCCCGCCAGCGGGCCGACCAGATCCGCCTCCGTGATCGTGCCTGTAGCGAGGACGCCGTCGGTGCGGCCCCCGGCCGCGGGGAACGGGCCGGCCAGGAACGCCACGACCGGGCCATTTACACCCACTGCCCCAACATGGATATGCGAGGCGACGACGTTCTCGATGTTGGCGACGATGAGCCTGTACTCCAGTTCAGTCTCGTCGTCGCTGAGGTGGAAGATGGCCTGGCCCTGGGCCAGGGTGTCGCGCGATGGGACTTCTTCATTACCCGTGAGGCGGGCGACGAAGTTGTCGTTGTCGCCAGCGGCCGCAGCGCCTACGCTGGCGAAGAGGGCGATCAACAAAGCGAAGGTGAGACGCAGTAGTTTCATGGGATCCTCTTTCTATCTTGAGCGCGCCCGCTTGAGGCGCGCGGCTTTTGCTTCGAGCATTCACTCACGAACATGCTCGCCGCACGGGTGGATGTGCCGTTCAGGTCCAGAGCCTTTGTGGCGTCGTTTCGTCTTCGATCACCCCCTTCCCAGGCAAACACGGTCATGTTCGCCGCCTCAGGCTTTCGATGGTACTCACCCCCTGGTGAGGCCAGCCGGCTGCGCTGCTGGCCTCACACCCAGTCGGGCCGGAATTACGGCGTCTGCTTGAGGATATACAGACCGAAGTTCCGGTCGCTCGCCAGCAGCAGGTCGCCGTGCGGCACGACGCTCCAGATGTTGACCGCCGGCGCGCCGGCCGGTTGGCCCGCGCCCTGCCAGTGGCCGATCTCCCGCGGCGCCGACGGCTTCGAGATGTCGAGCACGAACACGCCCTCGTTGTACCAAGACACGTAGACGGTGTTCCCACGCACCTCGGGGTTGTGGACGGTGAAGGTACCCGTCGTCGCGGCTGCCTCGTCGTCGGTCTTGGGCGAGTGCCACTCACTCAGTTGCACCGGATTGGCCGGGTCGCTGAGGTCGAAGAAGCGCAGGTAGCCCCAGCCGTTGAACTCGGCTGCCGCCCGCGCGGTCACGGGAGGCGCGCCGCCGGCCAGCAGCAGCCCGGTGCTGCGTTGGACAAAGACCGCCGGGATGGTGATGTCCACGACGGTCCCGTCCGTGAGCGTCACCGGGTCGAGGCCGCCCATGAGGACGAGGGCCTCACCGCCGGCGGCGTTGTTGTAGACGATCACACCCACCGCTCCCTCTAACTGCGCCCGGCCGATCTTGTTGTCGAAGCGGCAGAGGCCGCGCTCGATGAGCGCGATCTTGCCAGCAGGACTCGCAAGATATGGATCAGCCGGGAGGCCAGGCAGCGTACCTGCCGGGCAGCCGCGGCCCACGTGCACGATCTCGCCCGCCATCTCGCGGCCGGGCAGGTCCACGATCCTCTGGGAGGTAAAGGCGGCTTCGATGGCAATCCGACTGCCAGCGAACGCGTTGCTGGTGAAGACGAACTCGAACGGGGCGCCGTCTTCGTCGGCGGTGACCAGGAGATTGCCGCCGCGCGCCTCGTCCACCGAGTGGGCGTTCCCTTCCTCCTCGGGGTCATAGTCGGTGTGACTGAGGAAGACCGGGCTGGACGGGTCGGAGATGTCGAGCGTGATGAACCCGCCGTCCCAGTACGACAGGTACGCGCGTGTCCCGTCTACGTTGGCCCGAGCACTGTGCAGCAGCGTCCGAGCGTCGGCGCCCTGCCGGACGCCGAGGTAAAAGCCGACTCCGAGCGAAGGCTCGTCCAACACGCCCCATTCTCCGGCCATGACGGGAGCAGCGGGATCGGAGATGTCGAGGATGACCAAGTCGCCTGTTCCGTTCAGGCCAAACTCATCCGACGTAATCGCCTCCAGGTTGGGGACAGCCAGCAACGCCAGGACGCTTCCGTCCGGTGTGGTGGTCAGGTCGAGTTCGTGAACGCCCCCCGCATCGGTGTCGAAGAAGCTCAACGTCTGGGGATTGCCTGGGTCGGTGATGTCCACCAACTCGAAGCCGTTCGTGCCGACGCCAGCGACGTTCCCGCAGTCCTGCAGACCGATACCCAGCACGACCCGATCGCCGATCTCCATCGCCTCCATGTCCTCCATGGAGGTATCCGCATGGTCAGCCGTGTCGGCCAGTTTCACCGGCGCCTTGGGCCGCGAGATGTCGATGATGTCCACGCCCGTGCCGGGGCAGGCGCCGCGCCACTTGCCGACGAAGGCCAGGTTCTTGTAGCCGGCCACGTCGGCGAACACGCCCAGGTTGAACTCCGCCGGGTCACCCGCCAGCGCGCCGACGAGTGAGATGTTGCGCGCGCGGCGATCGGCGCGGGTCGCCGCTGGCTGCCCGCCGAGGAATCGCTCGATGGATG